>NZ_JBTLMO010000006.1:0-269675 GCF_054462255.1 Streptomyces sp. SD15
AAGATCAGCAGGCATCCAACAGATCCTGCCGACACAACACCCAACTGCCAAGCCCCACAACACATTTCATTCTGAAACGATCAGTAACTCGGGCAGGACGAACGCCGCCAAGTCCCGCTTGGGGACATCACCTTGAAACATCCCGAGAAGCTAGCGGAGAGGCCATCTGACCTGCAAGAACTCGCGAGTTAGTTCGGTTAACGGGCCCTCTGCCGCAACTGCAACACGGTACTCGGCTTCATCGAAAGCAACTACGAGGCCGCAGGCTTGTCTCCCAAATACCTGCAGCAACACAGGAGTTCATAGCCTCGATCCCGCGCCAGAGCCGTGCCAGATCCTGCGGGGAACCACGGGGGAACAGTGGAGACTGGCACGGGTGCAACCAGGGCATCAACACCACTCAGCCGCAGGTCAATGCAACAACCGCCGCCAGAAGACCCAAGCTTCCCAAACTGAGGGCATGAGCGCCCTACCCGGTCCCCGTCCTCAGGCGGGATCGTTGCAACGGCTCGTGCTGGCTTCCTTGGCTGAGGTCGATCGCGTTTGTGCCACCCCGACACTCCGTGGTTGATAGACATAGGTCATCGACGGGAGGGGGACCGATGAAGATTCGGCCAACGGCGTTGAGTGCGTTCGGCTTTGGCGTGAACTGGGAGTTCACGAAGTCGGACAGGGACATCGCTCAGGAGGTCATGGACTTCCTGGCTGACAAACGTGTATTGACGATCGGGCACGCGCGCCCGCAGGTCGAAGCCGCAGCGTGCCTCGCGTCTGCCGGCGAGTGCCGCACTCGGTTGTCCGAGTACCTGACCCAGCTCAAGAAGCCCGGAAGCGACCTGCGCATCTGGCTACGCGCCATGCGTCAGGCCTTCGTGGACTTCATCGAAGCGGGTGGCCCTGACGGCAGCCGTTTCGGCCCCGGATCCGACAGCAGGTTCAACGAGGCTTTGGCTCGACTGCGAGACCAGGTCCAGCAACAAGCCGATGAGGTCTCGGGACGTTACAAGCTCGGCGGCCTCAACCTTCCAGAGCACGAGAGATAGCCCGCAGACTGATGTCCGAGCTCGGACCGAGGCCGGCGCAGGTCGCCTGGCGGACCGAAGTTGGTTACTCCGACGGCGAGGCCAGCCGCCGTCATGGACGATAACCGCATGCATTACTTCAACGGGACGGGGTGGCTCGCGATCTTCACCGGCACGGAAACGATGATCGGTCGGACTGTGGACGTGGACGCCTGGGACGAGACGACGGGCGTTGCCCTCGTGGTCCATCCCAAGCGCGGTACGCGCCGTCCCGTAACGGACTACCCGGACTTCTCCCACCTGGAGCGAGCCGACCAGGTAGTGGCCACCATCCCCGGAGGCGGCTGGCGTGCGTACTGGAAGGACGAAGGACCCGACAACGGGCCGTTGACCGAGCAAGTGCTTGCATGGCTGGTCACGTCCAAGGGGCGTGCCACCCCGATCACCGTCGATACCCACGGACACGTGGACGACGCCGAGAGTGCCGATCGTTTTATCCCACCTGAGGAAGAGTGAAGCGACCGCTCCGGCCCACCGTCTCAGTTTCCGTCTCATGCAGCCCCGTTCACGGTCGTTCAGAGTGGGCCACACGTCAGGCCCGCCAGACGGGCGAGACGCCCATGAACGCAGGTGTATGCCCTTGCACACAGCCCACCACCCCACCAACACAGTTGGAAAGCCTGTTGGGCCCGGGTGGTCCGCCCAGCGAGTCCCCGCGTCTTACGGAGTCGTGACGTGCGGCGGCGGTCACATGGTCCGGCGTCGTCCCGGGCTTAGCGTGGCCATATGCGTGTACTGGTCACCGGCGGTGCCGGGTTCATCGGGTCCCATGTTGTCGACGCGCTCCGGGCGGGTGGACATGAACCGGTGGTTTATGACGTGCGGGAGGATCCGGGCGCCGATGTGCGCGACCCGGCGGCGGTCGCCCGTGCGCTGGTCGGTGTGGATGCCGTGTGCCACCAGGCCGCGATGGTCGGACTCGGCGAGGGGATCTCCGACGCGGCGGAGTATGTCTCCCGCAACGACCTCGGTACCGCCGTCCTGCTCAGCGCCGTGGCGGAGGCGGGCGTGGGGCGCTTCGTGCTGGCCGGGTCGATGGTCGTCTATGGGGAAGGGCGGTACGAGTGTGCCCGGCACGGGGTCGTGCGGCCGGGGCCGCGGGCCGTCGCCGATCTGGACGCGGGCCGGTTCGAACCGACGTGTCCGGTCTGTGGTGCGGAGCTGGGCCCCGGGCTGGTCGGCGAGGACGCTCCGGCCGATCCACGGAATGTGTATGCCACGACCAAGCTGGCGCAAGAGCACCTGGCGGCCGCCTGGGCCCGGTCGACGGGCGGGTCGGCGGTGTCGCTGCGCTACCACAACGTGTACGGGCCCCGGATGCCTCGTGACACCCCGTACGCCGGAGTCGCCTCCTTCTTCCGTTCCGCGCTCGGTCGTGGCGAGGCGCCGCGCGTCTTCGAGGACGGCCGGCAGCGGCGGGACTTCGTGCATGTGCGGGACGTGGCCGCCGCCAACGTGGCCGCGCTGGAGGCGGATGCGCCCCGGGGCGTGCTCACGGCGTACAACACCGGCAGCGGAGAGCCGCACACGGTCGGCGAGATGGCCCGTGCGCTGGCCGCCGCGTACGGCGGGCCCGAGCCCGTCGTCACCGGCGAGTACCGGCTGGGGGACGTCCGCCACATCACCGCGGACTCGTCTCGGCTGCGGGCCGAGCTGGGCTGGAAGCCCACGGTCGGGTTCGGGGAAGGGATGAAGGAGTTTGCACGTGCCGGGCTGCGTGGGGAGGGGCCGGGCGGCGAATCGTCCCCACGGTAGTTCTCATTTATCGACGGTGGTTCTCGCTCAACGCTCGGCCGTCGGCAGCGTCACCTCGAAGCGGCAGCCGCCAGGGATGTTGCGTACGGTGGCCCGCCCCTGGTGCGCTTCGACGATGCCGCGGACGATGGCGAGGCCCAGACCCGCGCCGGCGGGAGGCGTACGGGCATGCGTACCGCGCCAGCCGGTGTCGAAGACGCGCGGCAGGTCCTCCTCGGGGATGCCGCCGCAGCCGTCCGTGACCGACAGGACCACTCCCTCGGGCGAGCGTTCGGCGGCCACCGCGACCGTGCCGTCGGCGGGCGTGCGTCGGATCGCGTTGACGAGGAGGTTGCCGAGCACTCGGCTCATCTCCTTGCCGTCCACCTCGACCGGCACCGGCTCCACATGGTCGCCGAGCAGCCGTACCCCGTGTGCGCGGGCGAGCGGATCCGCGCCCGCCAGAGCGTCACCGATCAGGTCGTACAGGGAGATCCGGGAGGGGGTGAGGAGGAGGGTGCCGGCGTGGATGCGGGAGAGCTCGAAGAGGTCGCCGACCATGTCGTTGAGGCGCTCGACCTCGGTGCGGATCTGCTTGAGGTAGCGGTCCGGGTCCGAGGCGACGCCGTCCTCCAGCGCCTCCGACATGGCGCGCAGGCCGGCCAGCGGGGTGCGCAGGTCGTGCGAGATCCAGGCGACGAGTTCGCGCCGGGAGGACTCCAGGGCGCGTTCACGCTCCCTGGATTCGGCGAGCCTGGCGCTGGTGGCCGCCAACTCGCGGCTGAGCGCGTCCAATTCGGCGGTCGCCGGACCATCGGGGGCGGCGAAGGTGCCGCCGTCGCCGAACGAGCGTGCGGCGACGGCGAGTTCCCGGCTGCGGGCGACGACCCAGCGGCCCAGGAGCAGCGCGGTGGCCAGGGAGACGACCGCCGCCATCGCGACGACGGTCGTGACGACCGTCAGGTCGTGCGACGACAGGAACATCGCCCACGCGACGGCGAGCGTGCCCGCGAGCATCGCGAACACGCCCACGGCCGCCACCACGGCGAGCGACGTGGTGAGCGAGCGCCGCCGGATCAGCCGCAGTACGCCCGCTCCGGCCAGGCCGGTGGCGGCGGCGCCGAGGAAGGAGTAGAGGGCGATGAGGAGGGTGTCGTGCACCGTCAGCCCACCTCCTGGCCGCTGGGGTCGAACCGGTAGCCCACGCCCCACACGGTCTGGATCAGCCGGGGCCGGGCGGGGTCGTCCTCGACCTTGCCGCGCAGACGGCGGACGTGGACCGTGACGGTCGACAGGTCGCCGAAGTCCCAGCCCCACACCTCACGCATCAGGTCCTCGCGGCCGAAGGCCCGGCCGGGGTGGCGCAGGAAGAAGGCGAGCAGGTCGAACTCGCGGAGGGTGAGGGCGAGTTCGGCGCCGTTCTTGGCGGCCCGGCGGGCGGTGGGGTCGACGGTCAGGCCGGCCGCGCCCAGCGGACGCTCCGCGGCGGCGGGTCGCGTACGGCGCAGGACCGACTCCACCCGCAGCACCAGCTCGCGCGGGCTGAACGGTTTGGTGACGTAGTCGTCGGCGCCGACCTCCAGACCGAGGATACGGTCGTCCTCGTCGCCGCGGGCAGTGAGCATGATGACCGGCACGGGACCGCGGCCGCGCATCCGCCGGCACACTTCCAGCCCGTCCATGCCGGGCAGCATCAGGTCCAGTACCACCAGGTCCGGCCAGTGTGCGGCGGCCCGGGTGAGTGCCGTGGGGCCGTCGGCGGCCCGGTCGACGACGTAGCCGGCCCGGTCCAGATACCCGGCGACAACCTCGGCGACCGTGGGATCGTCGTCGACGACCAGGACCCGGGCGGGCCCGTCCGGCTGGGGCCCGGCGGTGGAACCTGCCTTCGCGGACCCGTCCGGCTGGGGCCCGGCGGTGGAACCTGCCTTCGCGGACCCGTCCGGCTGGGGCCCGGCGGTGGAACCTGCCTTCGCGGACCCGTCCGGCTGGGGCCCGGCGGTGGAACCTGCCTTCGCGGACCCGTCCGGCTGGGGCCCGGCGGTGGAACCTGCCTTCGCGGACCCGTCCGGCTGGGGCCCGGCGGCGGTCTGGTCCGGCCGGTGCCCGGTGGTGGATCCCGCCCGCGTGGGCTCGTACGGCTGCTGCATGCATTCAGCCTCGCACCGCGTCACTCTCCTATGTCGCCCCCGGCGCCGCTCCGGCCTCCGACGTCCGCGTTTCGTAAGGAGCCGGAGTCCGAAATGCCTGATTCGCGTTCGTAGGGTGAAAGCCGTGACCACCTCGCCCACACCGCAGCACGTCGACGTCGTGCTTCCCTGCCTGAACGAGGCAGACGCCCTTCCCTGGGTCCTGACCCGTATCCCGGCCGGCTGGCGTGCCCTCGTCGTCGACAACGGCTCCACCGACGGCTCGGCCGACCTCGCCCGCACGCTCGGCGCGACCGTCGTCCATGAGCCGCGCCGGGGCTTCGGCGCCGCCTGCCACGCAGGGCTGACCGCCGCCACCGCCGACATCGTGTGCTTCTGCGACTGCGACGCCTCCCTCGACCCGTCCCGCCTGGTGCCCTTCGTCCGCGAGGTCCGCGCCGGTGCCGCCGATCTGGTACTCGGCCGCAGGAGGCCGCAGAGCCGGGGCGCGTGGCCCGCGCACGCCCGCGTCGGCAACCTCGCGCTCGCCCGCATGCTCCGCCGCCGCACCGGACTGCGCCTGCACGACCTCGGCCCCCTGCGCGCCGCCCGCCGCGAGCCGCTCCTCGCGCTCGGCCTCACCGACCGGCGCAGCGGCTACCCGCTCCAGATGGTCGTGCGCGCCGCCGACGCGGGCTGGCGGATCACCGAACACGACGTGCCGTACCTGCCACGCACCGGCGCCTCCAAGGTCACCGGAACCTGGCGGGGCACCTGGCAGGCGGTACGGGACATGAGCCGCGTCCTGGCCGAAGCCCCCGCGGCCGACGCCCCCGCCGGGGAAGGAACCGCACGGTGACCACCCTCCTCGTCATCGCCAAGGAGCCACGGCCGGGGCGGGTCAAGACCCGGCTCACACCGTCGTTCACCCCCGCCGAGGCCGCGGTCCTCGCCGAGGCGGCCCTCACGGACACCCTGTGCGCGGTGGCCGCGACGCCCGCCCGCCGCCGGGTGCTGGTGCTCGACGGAGAGCCCGGCCGCTGGCTGCCGGCCGGCTTCGACGTCGTACCGCAGTGCGCGGGTGGCCTGGACGAGCGGCTCGCGGACGCCTTCGCCGGGTGTGACGGCCCGGCCCTGCTGATCGGCATGGACACCCCGCAGGTGACGCCGGAACTGCTCACCGTCGACTTCGCCGGGTGCGACGCGTACTTCGGTCCTGCCGAGGACGGGGGCTTCTGGGCTCTGGGACTCGCCGAGCCCGAGCCCGGGCTGCTGCGGGGCGTGCCGATGTCGACGCCGGTCACCGGTGCCATGCAGCGCGGGCGCCTTGTCGCGGCGGGGTTGCGGGTGCGTGACCTGCCGAGGCTGCGGGACGTCGACACCGCCGCCGACGCCGAGGTGGTCGCCGCGACGGCACCGCACAGCCGGTTCGCGGCCGAGCTGGCCCGGCTGGCCCGGCTGCGCACGGCCGGCGGCCGATGAGCACCGCACAGCGCCGGACCACCGAGCCGCCCTGGTCCGCCGACCCCTACTCCGCCGCCTTGCGAACCGGCCGCGGCCCGCTCTTCCTCTCCCGCGGTGACGGCTGGCTGCTGCCCCTGGAGGTGGAGCGGTGGTGTGCGCGCGCCGACGCCGTGGACCTGAAGGTCGTGGCGCGGTGCGAGGGCACGGTGCTGGACGTGGGGTGCGGGCCGGGGCGGCTGGTGGCGGAGCTCGCGGCCCGGGGCCGGTCCGTGCTCGGCATCGACGTCAGTGAGGCCGCCGTCGCCCACACGCTGCGTCTCGGTGGGCAGGCGCTGCGGCGCTCCGTCTTCGACCCGTTGCCCGGGGAGGGGCGCTGGGGCACCGCCCTCCTCGCCGACGGGAACCTCGGCATCGGCGGCGACCCCTGCGCCCTGCTCGACCGGATGGCCCAACTCCTCACCGCTGGCGGCCTGTTGATTGCCGAGACGGTTCCCCTCGACATCGACGAGCGAGTGAGTGTCCGGGTCACCGACGCCCGGGGCGGCACCAGCGCTCCCTTCCCCTGGGCCCGCCTCGGCACCCCGGCGTTGCTGCGGTACGCCGGGGCGCTGGGCTGGCGCACCGTCGATCAGTGGACGGTCGGCGGCCGCTGTTTCGCCGCCCTGCGCAGCCGAGGCCGAGGCCGAGGCCGAAGCCGAAGCACCAGCAGCAGTGCCGAGCCGCCGAAGAGCAGGGCCGTGATCAGCAGCCAGCGGGCGAGGAACCCGTCCGCCGACAGCCCGGTGGCCGACCGGTAGTGGTCCGACACCCGCCCGCTGATCAGCGGGAACCAAGTCAGCAGGAGCAGCCCGGACAGGGCGGTCGGCACACGCACGTACGGGATCCACTCCCGGTGACCGGTCGTGCCGAGCGCCCCCGCGACCGCGCGGTCCGCCACCGCGTACAGCGGCAGCAGCACCAGGTCGTGCAGTAGAGCCGCGCCCACGAACCACAGCGCCACGCCGAACCAGTCGTCGGCGAGCAGCCGTACGCCCGCGTAGCCGGCGAGCGCGAACGAGCAGGCGAGCAGCAGGAGTTGCAGGGGACTGCCGAGCGGGATCCGTAGCCTCGTCAGCCTCGTCCACCGGCTCATCACAGGTCTCCGAACGTCATCCGGGCCACCCACTTGGT
Organism: Streptomyces sp. SD15; assembly: GCF_054462255.1. Lineage (NCBI taxonomy): Bacteria > Bacillati > Actinomycetota > Actinomycetes > Kitasatosporales > Streptomycetaceae > Streptomyces > Streptomyces sp. SD15. The sequence continues at coordinate 7,580 of NZ_JBTLMO010000006.1, forward strand.
GTTCAGCACGCCGGGCGCGGCGGGCACGATCACCCGCGCCGGGTGGCCATGGTCGGGGGTCAGGTCCTCGCCGTTGACGTACAGGGCGAGCAAGGAGCGTGGGTCGGCCACCTGGTTGGCGCGCAGGGCCGCGCGGCGGAAGGCGCCGCGGTGCTGGAGGGACTCGACGAACACGTCCGGCGGGTCGTCGTACCCGACGAGCGCCGCGAGATCCCGCAGCCGTACGCCCCGCCACCACTGGTCGGATGTGGACCAGCCCTCCACACAGGCGATGGGCAACGCCGAGCTGCGCAGGGGAAGCCGGAGGAGATCGGCACGGCTCAGCCGGACGGTGCCGGTGCGGCCGGTGACGATCAGCCGCCATGCCTCCTCGCTCGTCTCCGCCGGGTCGATTCCCGCGTACGCGGCCGTCTTGTTGATCTGGAAGCCGCCGGGGCCGCTGCCCGGCTCACTGCCGCCGTGCGGCGCGAGGAGGGCGGTGGCCCGCAGAGCGTCGGAATTCTGTCCGACCGTCGTGCCGAACAGGAGCAGTGAGCCGCCCCCGACCAGCCACAGCGCGCCGCGCCGGGAGACGGTGGGTGGATCGGGCCGCGGGGACGTCAGGCCGTCCTCCTCCCGGTCCTCCGGCCGGTCCTCCCGCAGGTGGCGCAGGTTCCGTACGGCCGCGGGCAGCTTGAGTACGGTGTGCGCGACGAAGGCGGCGAAGAAGACCCAGGCCCCGTAGAAGTGCAGCGGGTAGAAGGAGCCGGGGAAGACGTAGTCGAGCTGGATGTTGAGCATGCCGGTCACGAACTCGAACAGCGCGCCGCCGACCAGCAACAGCAGCGAGATCCGCTCCAGGGCGTGGGCGAGGGAGCGGGCCGGCGGCAGGGCGAACAGCTTGGGCACCACCGACCACAGCTTGGCCAGCAGCACGGGGATCAGAGTGATGCCGAGGGTGACGTGGACGCCCTGGTTGAGCCGGTACAGCCAGTACGGGTTCGTCGGCCAGGCGAAGAGGTAGAAGCCGAGGACGCCCTTGTCCGGCGTCTGGTCGTTCACCGGCGACAGGTCCGGGTTGTAGGCGGCGTACGAGACCAGGCCCGTCACGAACAGCACGGTGATGCCGACGAGCAGGACGAGGCCGAGCACCGAGGTGAACCAGGGGCCGCGCAGGGGGCTGCGCCAGAAGCCGGGCGAGGTGGGAAGCCGAGGGTTGCTGAGACGCCGAGGGGTGCTGGGAAGCCGAGGGTCGCCGCTGGGACGCCGGTGGTCGCGCATGCCCCGACCGTAGGCACGCACCGGCCCAGGAATCGGCCCGCAACCCATGACGAAACGCTGACGTCCGGCTTGTGCGCCGCCCCGATGCCCGCCTTCCGGCCTAGCGTTCCGCTGTGACCCGCGCTCTCCTCCGCGACCTGTACGCCGCCGTCGCCGCGGCCCTGCTCGTGCTGGTGGCCGTGCTGATCGGCCGCCACATCCAGTTCACCCACCACACGCTGTTCGTCCACTGGCCTCCGCTGTTCGCCGACTGGGACCCCCACCTGGGTCCGGGTACCCCGGCCGCCCTCGTGCTGGCGGCCGCCGTGGTGGCGTACGGGCCGGTCCTCGCGGTGCGGCTGCGGTGGCGGGCGCTGCTCGCGGCGGCCTGGGGCACGGCGATGGGCTGGACCTGGTCACTCGCCCTGATCGACGGCTGGCAGCGCGGCATCGCGGTCCGGCTGACCACCACCAACGAGTACCTCCAGGTCATCGACCGCTTCCATGACATCCCGGCCACGCTGCGGGACTTCACCCACCACATCCTCATCGGCACCCCCGACCGCTGGCCCGCCCACATCGCCGGCCATCCCCCGGCCGCGCCCCTCACCTTCGTCCTGCTCGACCGGATCGGCCTGCGTGGCGGGGGCTGGGCCGGGGGCTGGTGCATCACCGTGGGCGCCACGGCATGCGTGGCCGTCCTGGTCGCGGTGCGGGCACTGGCCGGGGAAGGCCTGGCGCGGCGGGCGGCACCGTTCCTGGTGCTGGCACCGGCCGCGGTGTGGATGGGCGCCTCCGCCGACGCGTACTTCGCGGCGGTCGCCGCCTGGTCCGTGGCGCTGCTCGCGCTCGCGGTGAGCGGGAGTTCCCGGGAGGAAGTCTCCCCTGGCCGGGCGAAGTCGAGAGCTTGGGCGTGGTGGGCGGCGGCCTCCGGCCTTCTGTTCGGCCTGACCTGCTACCTCTCGTACGGGCTCACGCTGTTCGCGCTGATCGGGGCCGTGGTGCTGTTGCTCGGCCGCGACCGGCTGCGGGCACTGCCCTGCTTCTTTGCCGGTCTGAGCGTCGTGCCGCTCCTGTTCACCCTCGCCGGCTTCGACTGGTGGGAGGCGTACCGGCTGCTGGTCGAGCGCTACTACCAAGGAGTCGGCGGCATCCGCCCCTATGGCTACTGGGTGTGGGCGAACCTCGCCTGTACGGTGCTCATCACGGGCCTGGCTACGGCGGCGGGCCTGCGGCGCGCCGGTGCCGTGCTCGTCCGGCCCGGCAGGTACGACGGGTACGCCGCGGAGGCCCGCCTCGCGCTCCTCGTGTCCGCGGCCCTGCTCGCCCTGTTGATCGCCGACCTGTCCGGGATGAGCAAGGCCGAGACCGAGCGCATCTGGCTCCCGTTCGCGATGTGGCTGCTCCCGGCGTGCGCGTTCCTCACCCACCCCCGCGCCTGGCTCACCGGCCAGGCGGCCCTCGCGCTCCTCCTCAACCACCTGCTGTACACCGGCTGGTGACCGATTTCTCGCCCCCGTCCCCTGGGGGGCTCCGCCCCCAGACCCCCGTTCGGCCTAACGGCCTCGTCCTCAAACGCCGGACGGGCTGAAATCCTTGGCCCGTCCGGCGTCTGAGGACGAGCCCTTCGGGCGAAGGCGGGGGTTTGGGGGCGGAGCCCCCAAGGACGATGGGGGTCCCCCTGCTCGAGCGAAGCCGAGAGCTTGGGGGAGGGTAGGGGCGGCGGGGGAGGGTAGGGGCGGCGGGGGCGAAGAACCGCCCCGCACGCCCCCCGGTCGGCAGACGCTACGCGTGCTCGCGCCACCGATTCGTGATCGGCAGCCGCCGGTCCTTGCCGAACCCCTTCGCGGAGATCTTGGTGCCCGGCGGATACTGCCGCCGCTTGTACTCCGCCGTATCCACCATCCGCAGCGTTTTCACGACCAGCTCCCGCTCGAACCCGGCCGCGACGATCGCGTCAGCGCCCTCGTCCCGGTCCACATACCGTTCGAGGATCGCGTCCAGGACGGGATAGTCGGGGAGGGAGTCCGTGTCGACCTGGTCGGGGCGGAGCTCCGCGCTCGGGGGCTTGGAGAGGGAGTTCTCGGGGATCGGGGGAGTCTGGCCGCGTTCCACGGCCGCCCGGTTGCGCCACTCGGCCAGCCGGAAGATCGACGTCTTGTAGACGTCCTTGATGGGGCCGTACGCACCCACCGAGTCCCCGTACAGCGTCGAGTACCCCACCGCCAGCTCGGACTTGTTCCCCGGCGCCAGCACGATGTGCCCCTCCTGGTTGGAGATGGCCATCAGCGTCGTGCCGCGCAGACGGGACTGGAGGTTTTCCTCGGCCAGCCCCGTCAGGCCCAGCGAGGACATATACGCGTCGAACATCGGCTCGATCGGCACGGTCCGGAAATTGAGCCCCGTGCGCCGCGCCAGCTCCGCCGCGTCCCCCTTGGAGTGGTCGGACGAGTACTTCGACGGCATCGAGACGCCGTACACGTTCTGCGCGCCCAGCGCATCGCACGCGAGGGCGGCGACCAGCGCCGAGTCGATGCCTCCGGACAGTCCGATCAGCACGGACCGGAACCCGTTCTTCGCCGCGTACGCCCGCAGGCCGACGACCAGCGCCGAGTAGACCTCCTCGTCGTCGTCGAGCCGCTCCGCGTACCCTCCGGCGAGCTCCGCCTCGTACGGGGGCAGCGGCTCCTCCGACAGCACCAGCCGCTCGATCCGCAGCCCGTCGTCCACAACGCTTCCATCAGCGACTTCGTCGCGGGCGGTCACCGGCGACGCGGCCGCAGCCGGAAGCTCCAGGTCCAGGACGACGCACCCCTCCGAGAACTGCGGCGCCCGCGCCACGACCTCCCCGTCCCGGTTGACCACGATCGAGTCCCCGTCGAAGACGAGCTCGTCCTGGCCGCCGATCATGGCGAGGTAGGCGGTGGTGCAGCCGGCCTCCTGGGCCCGCTTCCTGACCAGCTCGAGCCGGGTGTCGTCCTTTTCGCGCTCGTACGGGGAGGCGTTGATGGAGAGCAGCAGGCCGGCCCCGGCGGTGCGGGCGGCCGGCACGCGTCCGCCGTCCTGCCAGAGGTCCTCACAGATGGCCAGGGCCACATCGACCCCGTGGACCCGCACGATGGGCATGGTGTCGCCGGGCACGAAGTACCGGAACTCGTCGAACACGCCGTAGTTCGGAAGGTGGTGCTTGGCGAAGCGCAGGGCCACCTTCCCTCCGTGCAGCACAGCGGCGGCGTTCCGCGGGGTTCCGGCAGGCTGCCCGTACTTCGGCTGGGCACTCTCGGACCGGTCGAGGTAGCCGACGATCACCGGCAGCTCCCCGAAGCCCTCGTCGGCCAGCCGCACGGCCAGCGCGCGCAGCGCCGCGCGGGAGGCCTCGATGAAGGACGGCCGCAGGGCCAGGTCCTCGACGGGATACCCGGTCAGCACCATCTCGGGGAACGCCACCAGATGCGCTCCCTGCTCGGCGGAGTGCCGGGTCCAACGGACGATCGCCTCGGCGTTGGCGACAAGATCGCCGACGGTCGAGTCGATCTGATTCAGGGCGAGGCGTAGTTGAGGCACGGATCCAGTGTAATCGTCAGAGCGACACAATGGGGTGTGGGGCGCCCCACGTGGAGGCGCCCCACACCTCAGGCCGTCAGGGCCTGTCCGGGGCGGGGCCTCGTGCCCTTACGCCTGATCCCTTAGGGCCTGTCCGGCGGATCATGCCGGAGACGCAGGGTCTGGTGCGCCGATCTGCGGCGTTGTCGTCGGTTGCCGACTCCCCCAAGTTCTCGGCTTCGCTCGAACAGGGGGGACCCCCATCGCGTCGCCGCCCTCCTCCGCCTTGCAGCTCGACGCACCAGACCCCGCTCACCTGCGCTGACAACGCGCCGCCGCTTCCCTCCGACCTGATCCGCCGGACAGGCCCTACGCGCGATAACCCAGCACGGTCATCATCCCCGCCTCCGAGTGGTAGACGTTGTGGCAGTGGACCATCCACAGCCCCGGATTGTCGGCGTCGAAGTCGACCGTCAGCGTCCCGTTCGGCAACACGATCGCGGTGTCCTTGCGCGGCCCGCCCACCACGCCGGCCAGGGCGAAGGTGTGCCCGTGCAGATGGACGGGATGCCACATGCTCGTGGAGTTGGAGAACACCAGCCGCACCCGCTCCCCGGACCGCACGGGATGGCGCTGATCCGCGCGATACGGCTTCTTGTCGAAAGCCCAGTCGTACTTCTCCATTCCCCCGGTGAGCTGGAGCTTCACCGTGCGGTCCGGCTCCCGCTGCTTCAGCGCCACGGACTCGTCCGCCGTCAGCTGGTCGGCCGTCAGCAGCCGCCCGTCGAGCTCCTTCGGCCGTACGGAGGCGGCGGGCGCCGAACCGCCGCCGGTCCGCAGCAGCGCGAGCGCCGACGCCTTCTTGCCCTCGGCGAGCGCGGTCAGCGGGAAGACGCCGTCCTTGGCGGTGACCAGTACGTCGTAGCGCTCGCCCATGCCCAGGAGCAGGGTGTCCGTCGTCGCGTGCCGCACCGGGAAGCCGTCCGTGTGCGTCACCGTCATCTCGTGCCCGCCGAGGGCCACTCGGAAGGCGGTGTCGCCGCCCGCGTTGATGATCCGGATCCGGATGCGGTCGCCGGGGCGTGCGCGGAAGACCGAGGGGGCCTTCGCCGTACGCCCGTTGACCAGGTAGTACGGATACGCGACATCCCCCGCGTCGCCGCCCAGCAGATCGCTCTCGGCGCCCATGAGCATGCGGGAGGGACCGGGCGAGGACGACTCCGTCGTCTCCGTCCTCCGCATCGACATGTTCGCCATGTCGTGCCCGGAGTGATCCATGCCCCCGTCGTCACCCGTGCCCATGCCCCCGCTCAACTCCTTGAGCACGGCGTCCGGCGTGGACCCGTCCACCCCGTCGACCCAGTCGTCGAGGACGACCACCCACTCCTTGTCGTAGGCCAGGGGCTCCTTGGGGTCATCCACGATCAACGGCGCGTACAGACCGCGGTCCTGCTGGGTGCCCGAGTGGGGGTGGAACCAGTATGTCCCCGGGTGCGGCACCGTGAAGCGGTACGCGAAGTCCCCCCCCGACTTGACGGGGCGTTGGGTGACGTCCGGCACGCCGTCCATGTCGTTGCGCAGGGCGATGCCGTGCCAGTGCAGGGTTGTGGACTCGGGGAGATGGTTGGCAAGGGTGAGGGCGAGGGTGTCGCCCGCGGTGACGCGGATCTCCTTGCCGGGCAGCTCGCCGCCGTACGTCCAGGACTTGACCGTACGGCCGCCCAGGTCGAGGGAGGTCTCGGCGGCGGTGAGCCTCACCTCTCGGACCGGCCCGGAGCCGCGCTTCTTCTCGGCGGCGGCGACTTCCTGGCCGGCCGGATCGACGTATCCCTTCGGAGCGCCGCCGCTCCCGGACCCTCCGTGGCCCGAGTGCCCCGAATCCGAGCTCGAACAGGCGGACAGAACTCCCGTCCCGACCGCCGTGCCGGCGACGGCGATCGACGCACCGAGAACGGTGCGGCGCGTGTGTGTGCGCATGGCTGAGTAACACCTCGTCGTGTGATGTTGCGTGCGGATGGGCGCGTCCGCTGCTTCTGGTACACCGCTCGACGCCCGGAGGTTCCCACCTCTGGCGTCCGGAGATTCGGCCCCGTGCGGGCAGCCCGAAGCAGCCGGTGCGCCGGCCTAGATGCGCAGCACCGACAGACGGGAGAGAAGGGTTCTGGGCGGGGGAGGGTTGGGCCACAGGGCGCGCAGCAGCCGTGTGAGCGCGGGTGGGCGGAGGGAGTCGGCCCACGGGCGGCCCAGGGCCACCGCGAGCAGCAGCAGGAGGGCGAAGCCTCCGAGCACGGCCAGACAGACGGACAGCGGGTCCATGCCGCTCATCGGCGGCATCTCGGTGTCGGAGAGTTCGGCCGTCGCCGCGTGACGGGTCTCGGCCGCCTGCCCGTGCGCCTCGGACACGGCGGCGGACATGCCGGGCAGTGGCGCCTCCGCCACCCCCGCCACCGTGTGCGCGGAATGGGCGGAACCCGGCCCCGCACCGTCCCCGCCGTGCCCGGACGGATGTCCCAGCGTGTGCATGGTGACGATCCCGAAGAGCAGCGCGGCGAACAGCAGCAGCTGTCCGTATCCCGCGCCCGCCCGGAGCGCTCGGCGCGTCCGGCTCCTCGTCGTCATGTCCCGCACCCTACCCCCACCGGGTATATGGCGCCTCCGTGCCTCTCCGGGCCGGGCGGCCGGAAACACGTGCGCCCGCCCCTCGGCGAGGGACGGGCGCGACGGTGGTGGCCGACGGTCAGTGACCGCGACGTGCGCGGTACGACGCGACAGACCCTGGACGGCACGCTGCCGCCGCCGGCAGCACTACGAACGCGCCTTCGCCCCCCGCTCCTTGAGCATGTCGGCCATCAGATCGATCTCCGACTGCTGCGCGTTGACCATGCCCTGGGCCAGCCGCTTCTCCACCCCGACCGTGCACTCGGCCACACAGCCCTTGGCCATGTGGATGCCGCCCTGGTGATGGTCGGTCATCAACTGCAGATAGAAGACCTCGGCCTGCTTGCCGCTCAGCGTGCCGAGCTTCTTCAGCTCGGAGTTGGTCGCCATGCCGGGCATCAGTGCGCCGTCCTTGCCGGACGCCATGTCGCCCATACCCATCCACGTCATGGGCGCGTCCGACGAGACCTTCGGCAGCTCCCACAGGTCGAGCCAGCCGAGCAGCATGCCGCGCTGGTTGGCCTGGGTCTGCGCGACGTCGTACGCGAGCCGCCGCACCTCTTCGTCGTCCGTGCGGTCGCGCACGATGTACGACATCTCGACGGCCTGCTGGTGATGGACCGCCATGTCCCGGGCGAAGCCCGCGTCCGCGGAGTCGGTGGAGGGCGCCTTCGTCCCCGGGGCGTCGCTCTCGGCGACCGCGTACGTGATCGCCCCGGCGGCGACGAGCACCGCCGCCGTGCTTGCCGCGATCCAGCCCGCTTGCCGCATCTGCTTCATCCGGCTCACTGTGACAGGCCGTTGGTGCAGGCGGCGCCCGGCTCGGGCGTCTGCTTGCCCTGCACGAACTCCGAGAAGAACTTGTCGACGGCGGCGTCGCTCGCGCCCGTCACCGTGCGCTGCTTGCCCCACGCGCTGAGCATGATCGGATCCTGCTGGTCCTCGACGGGGCTCATCAGGGTGTACGGCGTCTTCTTGACCTTCTCCGCGAGCGCCTTCACGTCGGCGTCCGAGGCCTTGCTGTTGTACGTCACCCACACCGCGCCGTGCTCCAGCGAGTGCACGGCGTTCATGTTGTTGATCGCCTTGTCGTAGACGTCGCCGTTGCAGTTCATCCACGCCTGGTTGTGGTCACCGCCGACCGGGGGCTCCATCGGGTACTTCACGGTCTTGGTGACGTGGGTCTGGCTCAGCGTGCCCTTCCACGTCTTCACCCCGTCCGCGCCCGTGACGAACTTCCCCGACGACCCCTTCGAGTCGCTCGCCGTGTCGTTTCCGTCCGACTGCGACCGGACCAGGACGACGCCGCCGATGACGAGACCGACCACGACGACCGTGCCGGCCGTGATCATGAGGATCCGGCTGCGGCGCTCGCGGGCCCGCTCGGCCTTGCGCATCTCTTCTATGCGCGCCTTGCGCTGCGCGGAACCGGTGTTCTTGGCGGAACCCATGGCGAGTCCTTATGGGGGAATGGGACGGTCGGGTCCGCTGATCGTAGTGGGGACACAGGGGATGCTCGTAGGGAGGGCACAGGAATGGCCGAAGGCGTGACCTTCTTCCCGATGAGCTTTCCGAAAATTTGAACTAAAGATGCGCATTATCTAGGCTGTCGTCATGCGGCTCCTGCAGTCCACCGATCTGGCCCTGCGCATTCTGATGCGGCTCGCCGTCGCGGGTGAGTCCAACCCCACGACCAAGCAGGTCGCGGCGGACATGGACGTGCCGTACACGCACGCCGCGAAAGTCGTCGCCGAACTCCAGCACATGGGTCTGCTGGTGGCCCGCCGCGGCCGGGGCGGCGGCCTCGCACTCACCGAGCAGGGTCGTACGGCGTCGGTGGGCGCAGTCGTACGCGCCTTCGAGGGCGACGGTGACGTCGTCGGCTGCGAGGGCCCCACCCCGTGCCCGCTCAATTCCGCGTGCCGGCTGCGGGGTGCCCTTCGGCGGGCCCAGGAAGCGTTCTTCGCGTCGCTGGACCCGCTGACGGTGCAGGACGTGGTCGCCGCGCCGACCGGCCCGCTGCTGCTGGGGATCTCCAGTGGGCCCCCGTCGTGAGGGACGGCGTCAGTCCTGCGCGAGCCAGAGGTCGGGCCCGAACACCTCGTAGTGGATGGCGGCGGGAGCCACGCCCTTCACGATGAGCCCGGCCCGCAGCGCCCGCATGAACGGCAGTGGACCGCACAGGTACGCGCGCGTGCCCGGCGCGACGGCCACCTCGGAGAGATCGACCAGGCCTGTGCGGTCGGCCCCCGTGGCGTTCCGCTCGTACCAGAAGTGCACGTCCGCCTCCGGAAGCTTCGCGGCGTACGTCCGGTGCTCGGCGCGCAGAGCGTGGTCGGCGGGGGAGCGGTCGGCGTGCACGACGGTGACCGGGGCGCGGTGCCCGGAGAGGGCGAGCTGCTCCAGCATGGCGATCATCGGGGTCACGCCGATACCGGCGGAGGCGAGCAGCAGCGGCGCGTCCGTGGCCTCGAGCACGAGATCGCCGTACGGGGCGGAGACCTCCAGGATGGTGCCCTCGTGCACGTGCGCGTGCAGGTGGTTGGAGACCTCGCCGTCGGGAGTGGCGTCGCCGTGGACCCGCTTGACGCCGATCGGGCGCACCGGTGAGCCGGGCGCGGCGGCGAGACTGTACTGGCGTATCTGGCGGGCGCCGTCCGGGAGGGTGACGCGTACGGAGACGTACTGGCCCGCCCGGAAGTCCGGCACCGGCCCGTCGTCCGCGGGGCGCAGCTCGAAGGCGGCGACGTCCGCGGTCTCCTCGACGCGCCGCACGACCTCCCAGGGGCGCCATCCGCCGACGCCCTCGTGGTGCGCGTACAGCCGCTTCTCGATGACGATGAGGGCGTTCGCCATCAGCCAGTAGACCTCGTCCCAGGAGGCCGCGACCTCGGGCGTGACCGCGTCGCCGAGGACCTCGGCGATGGCGGCGAAGAGGTGCTCGTGCACCACCGCGTACTGCTCGGGCGCGATGCCCAGCGAGGCGTGCTTGTGGGCGATGCGGTTCAGCATCACGTCGGGGCGGTCGTCCGGCTGCTTCACGAGGTACGTGGCGAAGGCGGCGATCGAGCCGGCCAGGGCCCGGCGCTGGGTGCCGTCGGCCTGGTTGCCGCGGTTGAAGAGGTCACGCAGCAGCTCGGGACGGGCGGCGAAGAGCCCGTCGTAGAAGCGTTCGCTGATCTCGTCGATGGCCCCGGCGACGGCGGGCAGGGTGGTGCGCACGATGGCGGCGGACTGTTCGGACAGCATCGGGGACTCCTCTCGTCCACGCCGCACGGTAGTAAAACTTGCATCTGAAATGCAAATTAAGAGGGAGGGGAGAGCGCGGAGGTCGCCTGTTACGCATACGCGCTGGAGCAGGCAAGATGGGCGACAGGGCGGGACACCTGCTGTACGCGAGGCGTTCAGGCCGAAGTCGGCCGATCGATCTTGGTCGGCAATGCGCACGAAATGCTGTTGTGGTGGGATGCTCAGGTGCCCGACCGCCTCCCACGGGACGGGAGCAGACGGCCTGACCAGCAAGGATGGGTGGAAGCGGAAGATGGACAAGCAGCAGGAGTTCGTGCTCCGGACACTGGAGGAGCGCGACATCCGGTTCGTACGCCTGTGGTTCACGGACGTGCTGGGCTTCCTCAAGTCCGTAGCCGTGGCGCCGGCCGAGCTGGAGCAGGCCTTCGACGAGGGCATCGGCTTCGACGGGTCGGCCATCGAGGGCTTCGCCCGCGTCTACGAGTCCGACATGATCGCCAAGCCGGACCCGTCGACCTTCCAGGTCCTGCCGTGGCGCGCGGAGGCCCCCGGCACGGCCCGCATGTTCTGCGACATCCTCATGCCGGACGGCTCCCCGTCCTTCGCGGACCCGCGCTATGTGCTCAAGCGCGCCCTGGCGAAGACCTCCGACCTGGGCTTCACCTTCTACACCCACCCGGAGATCGAGTTCTTCCTGCTGAAGGACCGCCCGCTGGACGGCTCGCGCCCCACCCCGGCCGACAACTCCGGCTACTTCGACCACACCCCGCAGAACGTCGGCATGGACTTCCGCCGCCAGGCGATCACCATGCTGGAGTCGATGGGCATCTCGGTCGAGTTCTCCCACCACGAGGGCGCCCCCGGCCAGCAGGAGATCGACCTCCGCTACGCCGACGCGCTCTCCACGGCGGACAACATCATGACGTTCCGCCTGGTCATGAAGCAGGTGGCGCTGGAGCAGGGCGTCCAGGCGACGTTCATGCCGAAGCCGTTCAGTGAGCACCCCGGCTCGGGCATGCACACGCACCTGTCGTTGTTCGAGGGCGACAGGAACGCCTTCTACGAGTCCGGCTCCGAGTACCAGCTCTCCAAGGTCGGCCGCTCCTTCATCGCGGGCCTGCTCAAGCACGCGGCGGAGATCTCCGCCGTCACCAACCAGTGGGTCAACTCCTACAAGCGCATCTGGGGCGGCTCGGAGCGCACCGCGGGCGCCGGCGGCGAGGCCCCCTCGTACATCTGCTGGGGCCACAACAACCGCTCCGCCCTCGTCCGCGTCCCGATGTACAAGCCCGGCAAGACCGGTTCGGCGCGGGTCGAGGTCCGCTCCCTCGACTCCGGCGCGAACCCGTACCTGGCGTACGCGCTGTTGCTGGCGGCGGGTCTGAAGGGCATCGAAGAGGGCTACGAGCTTCCGCCCGGCGCCGACGACGACGTCTGGGCCCTCTCCGACGCCGAGCGCCGCGCGATGGGCATCGAGCCCCTGCCCCAGAACCTGGGCGAGGCCCTCACCCTCATGGAGCGCAGCGAACTCGTCGCCGAGACCCTCGGCGAGCACGTCTTCGACTTCTTCCTGCGCAACAAGCGCCAGGAGTGGGAGGAGTACCGCTCCGAGGTGACGGCCTTCGAGCTGCGGAAGAACCTGCCGGTGCTGTAAGCGCAGGTCAGGGTAGTTGCTGAAACGACACGTAGGGCCGACGGTGACCGACCGTCGGCCCTACGGCGTCTCGGACCCGTCAGTCGACGCGGGTGAGCGGAGGGCATTCCCAGGCCGCGTCCACGACCTCGCGGTGCGGCCGGTACATGCGCAGGATCACGAACCAGGTGCCGCTTTCGGGCGTGGGCAGCCAGTTGGACTCGCGGTCCTCTCCCGGTGATGTGGACTGCAGATGGAGAGTCAGACCGCCGTCGTCAGGGTCCATGACGAGCCCGGGCGTGCGGTCCCCGACCGAGTAGCGGCCGGCCGGGTGGGGGATCAGGTTCATGTCCTCGCCGTACGCGGTCAGGGACCAGAAGGCATCGACGGGCGGCATCGCGCCCGCGCCGAAGCGCAGTTCGTACCGGCCGGACGACAGCTTGTTCCCGTCCGCGTCGTCGTAGTTGAGCAGATAGACCGCCTCGTCGGGATCGTTGGCCATGATGCCCGCCAGCGACTGGTCGGCAGCGCGCTTGAGGAAGTCGTCGCCGAAACGGCCCATCTGCGGTGGCGGATAACGCCAGCCGTTCACCACATGTGCCCACTCACCGCTGAGCATCTGCTGCTTGAGCATCGGCATACCGACAGCCGCGGCCCGGATGAGGTTCTGCTTGACCCGCTCCGGCTGGGCCTCGACATCGAGACCGGGACCGATGCCGACCTCGGCGAACTGCTTGAGCAGGATCGCGTGGTGCGCCGGTGGCGGGTTCTCGGCCAGCATGGCGTTGAGCGTCTTCCAGGGGCCGAGTGGATCCTGCGCGGGGTCCACCGGCGTCAGCACCTCGCGGCTCGCCGGGAGCTGCGCCAGGTCGACGGCCTCGCCGTCCCCGCCGAAGGCGCTGAGCGGAATGAGCCGGTACTGGGCTTGGAGCGCCTGTACGTTCGGCACATCGGCCTCGCCGTCGACCAGCGTCCTGCCGAGGATCAGGATCCACGGGCTCGGCGCGGTCGCGACGCGGCCCACACCATCGGGAAGCTTCCCCTTCCAGTCCGGACCGACGATCGCGAATTGGCCGGCCTTCGATCCCGTGGAGCGCTGACCTATGTAGTCGAAGTTGTCGGAGGTGATGCCCATCAGCTCGAAGCAGAAGTAGCGATCACCCATGTCCGGGTGGGTGAGGATGACCGGCTCGCTCCGCAGGTCCACCCACGCGGTCGAGTACAGGGTGTCGTTGTTCGGACATCCGCCGTCCCGGAACGAGGCGTCCAGCAGCCGCTGCGCGTGCCAGAAGTGGTTGACCGCGGAGTACGGCACCGTCGCCGGGTCACGCAGCTCGGTCACCCACTGGTGACGCAGCCGGGCGTTGTAGATGTACGGAAAACCGTAGACGAAGGCCTGCTCACCCAGCGTGTAGGCGTACTCCCCACGCCAGTCGGGCACCCGTCCGGTCAGGATGGGTGTCACCGCCTGCCGGACCAGCGGCAGCGTCTGAGGCAGATGCCGGAACCGGTCCACCATGGCCTGGGGGTGCCGTACGGCCCCCGCCGCGGCCCGACCCGCGGCGCCCGCGGCGCTCGCTGCCCGGTTGATGGTGGCTGTGACGCCTGCGGCATCGTCGTGCGTCCGCCGATGCGGACGGTGACGCGCGGCTTCGGACATGATCATGTCCCTTCCCCTTGCGGACACCCCGTGCGAACACCCCGTGAGAACACCCCGTGGAAAAGCTCTTTGCACCACTTCTCACCATAGGACTCATCCGGAGGAGCGCCAACGCGGACGAGATCCGGTGGCCTCTGTGCGGCTGCGGGACGTCATACGAACCGCCAGCGGGTCTGGCTGAACGGCTCCCCCTTTCCGAAGCCGAAAACCGTCTGCGGTGTCACGGAGAAGACGACAGCGTGTCCGGGACCGTGGTGGAAGAACCCGTCCCGCACCTCGAAGTGCCAGAAGCTGCCGTACTTGGCCTCCCAGGCCGCGGCCAGCTCACGCAGCCGGTCGTCGTCGGAGACTCGGACGGCTTCGCCCTCCACCACCAGGTCGTAGCCCTTGTCCCAGGTGTTGGTGCCCGTCGTCAGCACGACGTGCGGGTTCTGCGCGAGGTTTCTGGCCTTACGCTCCTCGGGCCCGGTGCAGAAGTGCAGTGCGCCGTCCGCCCACACCGTGGGCATCGGCGTCACATGCGGGCGCCCGTCCGGCCGTACCGTCGAGATCCAGAACAGCTCGGCCTCGGTGAGCAGCGCATCGGCCTCCGACCAGGGCGTCGCGGTGGCCGTCGCGTCGCTGTAGCGGCGGTCGAGACGGGTCTGTGGTGCGTTGTCGGTCGTCATGGCGCGTCCTTCCAAACATCGGCTGGCCCCTCGACAAGGAAGACCCCGTACAGCGGCGGAACTCATCGCTTCCTGCCCCGGCGCTTCCCGCAGGCAGTCCGGTTAGGCTCAAGGTCGTAGGACCTTGATCCGACAGGAGGCCGGGATGGCGGCGGTGCCGGGGCGCAGAAGCACTACCTTCACGCGGCTGCTGCGGCACGGGTTCACCGATTCGTCGGCCGCCGAGCGGCTCCTGGAGAGCGCCGAGCTGGCGCCCGTACGGTCCGACCCGGTGCTCCTCGACGCGCTGGGCGCGACCGCCGACCCGGATCTGGCGCTGCTCGGGCTGGTTCGGCTCGTCGAGGCGCAGGACGGCCACACGGACCGACGGGAACTGCTCGACACGCTGATCGCGTCGAAGCCGCTGCGCGACCGGCTGCTCGGGGTGCTCGGCGCCTCCGCCGCGCTCGCCGACCACCTCGCCCGCCACCCGCGCGACTGGCAGGCACTCGTGACGTACGAGCCGCGGGACCTGCACCCCGGGGTGGAGGAGTTCGAGCGGGGGCTGGCCGAGGCGTCCGACCCCGTCTCGCTGCGCGTTGCCTACCGGCGCTGCCTGCTGTCCATCGCCGCGCGCGATGTCTGCGGCACCATCGACCTCGCCCAGACCGCCGCCGAGCTCGCCGACCTCGCCACCGCGACCCTGCGCGCCGCGCTGGCCATCGCCAGGACCGCCGCGCCCGACGACGCCGCGCTGTGCCGACTCGCGGTTGTCGCGATGGGCAAGTGCGGGGGACATGAGCTGAATTACGTGTCCGACGTCGATGTGATCTTTGTGGGGGAGGCTGTGGACGGGGCTGACGAGCGCAAGGCTCTTCAGGCCGCCACCCGGCTGGCCTCACACATGATGCGGATCTGCTCCGAGACGACCGTCGAGGGCAGCATCTGGCCCGTCGACGCGAACCTGCGGCCCGAGGGGCGCAACGGCCCGCTCGTCCGGACGCTGAGCAGCCACCTCGCGTACTACCAGCGGTGGGCCAAGACCTGGGAGTTCCAGGCGCTGCTCAAGGCGCGGCCGGTGGCCGGGGACCTCGCACTCGGCGCGGAGTACGTCGACACGCTCGCGCCGCTCGTCTGGCACGCCGCCGAGCGGGAGAACTTCGTCGCCGATGTGCAGAAGATGCGGCGCAGGGTGGTGGAGAACATCCCCGTCGCAGAGGTCGAGCGTGAGCTGAAGCTCGGGCCGGGGGGACTGCGGGACGTCGAATTCGCCGTGCAGCTGCTCCAGTTGGTGCACGGGCGGGCCGATCTGTCACTCAGGAGCGGTACGACCCTGGACGCGCTGGCCGCGCTGGCCGCCGGCGGGTATGTGGGGCGTGCCGACGCCGTGCAACTCGACGACGCGTACCGGTTCCTGCGGGCCATGGAGCATCGCATTCAGCTCTACCGGCTGCGGCGGACCCATCTCGTGCCGGAGAGCGACGCCGACCAGCGGCGCCTGGGGCGCTCGCTCGGGATGCGCGCCGACCCGGTCGGCGAGCTGAACCGTGAGTGGAAGCGGTACGCGGCCGTCGTACGGCGACTGCACGAGAAGCTCTTCTACCGGCCGCTGCTCGACGCTGTTGCCCAACTCGCTCCCGGCGAGGCCCGGTTGAGCCCCGACGCGGCCCGGGAGCGGCTTGTCGCGCTCGGGTACCACGATCCGGCCGCGGCGTTGCGGCACCTGGAGGCGCTGGCGTCCGGGGTCTCGCGCAAGGCGGCGATCCAGCGGACGCTGCTGCCGGTGCTGCTCGGGTGGTTCGCCGACTCGGCCGACCCCGACGCGGGGCTGCTCAACTTCCGCAAGGTCTCGGACGCGTTGGGCAAGACCCCCTGGTATCTGCGACTGCTGCGGGACGAGGGAGCGGCGGCCGAGAACCTTGCGCGCGTGCTGTCCGCCGGGCGACTCGCTCCCGATCTGCTCATGCGCGCTCCGGAGGCGGTGGCGCTGCTCGGTGAGGGGGACGGTGGCGGGCTCGAACCGCGCGGCCGGGCGCACCTGGAGCAGGAGATCATCGCCGCGGTGGGGCGGGCCGAGAACGGTGAGCAGGCGGTCACGGCCGCGCGTGGCGTGCGGCGGCGGGAGTTGTTCCGTACGGCCGCGGCGGACATCATCGCCTCCTACGGCACCGAGGAGACGCCCGCCGTCGCAGACCAGGGCGCGCTCGTGGACCAGGTCGGCGGCGCGGTGTCCGACCTCAACGCGGCGACGCTCGCGGGAACATTGCGGGCCGTGGTGCGGGACGGTTGGGGCGACACGCTGCCCACCCGGTTCGCGGTGATCGGGATGGGGCGGTTCGGGGGCCACGAACTCGGTTACGGGTCCGACGCGGATGTGCTGTTCGTGCATGAGCCCCGGGACGGGGTGGACGAGCAGGAGGCGTCTCGGGCCGCCAACACCGTTGTTTCGGAGATGCGGCGGCTGCTTCAGGTTCCGAGTGCGGATCCGCCGTTGCTGATCGACGCGGATCTGCGGCCCGAGGGGAAGACCGGGCCGCTCGTGCGGACGCTCAACTCCTATGCGGCGTACTACCGGCGGTGGTCGCTGGTGTGGGAGTCGCATGCCTTGCTGCGGGCCGAAGTCGTCGCGGGGGACGAGGACTTGGGGCGGCGGTTCATCGAGCTGATCGATCCGTTGCGGTATCCGGCGGAGGGGTTGGGCGAGGACGCGGTGCGGGAGATTCGCCGACTGAAGGCGCGGATGGAGTCGGAGCGGCTGCCGCGCGGGGCCGATGCGACGCTGCACACCAAGCTGGGGCGGGGTGGGCTGTCCGACGTGGAGTGGACGGTGCAGTTGTTCCAGTTGCGGCACGGGTGGGAGGAGCCGGGGCTGCGGACGACGCGGACGCGGGAGGCGCTCGCCGCGGCCTGCGCTGCCGGGCTCGTCTCCGGCGAGGACGCGGCGATCCTCGACGAGGCGTGGGTGCTGGCGACTCGGGTGCGCAACGCGGTGATGCTGGTGCGGGGGCGGGCGGGGGACACGTTTCCGTCCGCCGGGCGTGAACTGGCCGCGGTGGGACGGTACTTGGGGTACGGGCCCGGACACGTGGGCGACATGCTCGATGACTATCGGCGTACCACTAGGCGGGCTCGGGCCCTGGTGGAGGAGTTGTTCTACGGGGCGTGAGCCCTCCGGGCGCGCGCGGTGTGGTGGGTGGTCGTGTCCGCCCTTTGTTGTCTGCGGGACATTGCCACCCCGGCCAGGACCACCGCCATGCCGGCGATCACCCGGGGGCCGATCCTCTCGTCCAGTACCAGTGCGCCCAGTGCGACGGATACGACGGGGAGCAGATAGCCGACCGTGGCTGCGCTGGTGGGGCCCTCGTCGGCGATCATGCGGTAGTTGAGGTAGAAGGTGAGGCCCGTGGCGAGGACGCCGAGGGCGACGACGGCGAGCAGGGCCGTGGCGTCGGGGTGGCTGGGGGCGGCCGTGGGAAGGGCCAGGGTGCTCCAGGCCGTGGCGGTGAGGAGTTGGGCGGCCGATACGGCGAGGGGCGCGCCGTGGGGGGTGAGGTGGCGGGCCATGTACGCGAAGGCGATCGCGTAGCTCGCCGCGGCGGCCAGGATGGCCAGGGAGCCCAGGCCGACCAGCCCCTCGCGCTGCCAGGGGGCGAAGATCAGCACGACGCCGGCGAAGCCCAGGAGCAGGCCGGTCAGCCGGAGCGGGTGGAACGCGCGGTCCGTGCCCAGGAGGGCGCCGAGAAGGAGGGACCACAACGGGGTGGTCGCGTTGAGGACGCCCGCGATGCCCGAGTCGACCGTCTGCTCGCCCACGGCGAAGAGGACGAAGGGGATGGCGTTGCAGAAGAGGGCCGCGACGGCGAGGTGGCCCCAGAGGCGGCGGGAGCGGGGGAGTCGCTGGCCCGCCGAGCGCGCCAGGAGCAGCAGGACCGCCGTGCCCAGGGCGCAGCGCGTGACCGTGATGTACGCGGGGGACAGACCGTGGTTCAGGGCCAGTTTGATCCAGAGGAAGCCCGAGCCCCACAGGAGTGCCAGCACGGCCATGCGGAGCGGGGCGGTGAGTGGATGCGGCATGCGTCTACGGTCCCGGGCGGCTGGTTTGAGGACAAGCGAAAGGTTTTGCATGCACTGTTAAGGTGAGCTACATGCTTGATGTGCGGCGTATGCAGGTGCTCAGGGCTGTGGTGAGCAGCGGGTCGGTGACGGCCGCCGCGGCGGATCTGGGGTACACGCCGTCCGCCGTCAGTCAGCAGATCGCCGTGCTGGAGAAGCAGGCGGGGACCGAGCTGCTGGAGCGGGTCGGGCGCGGGGTGCGGCCGACCGCCGCGGGGCTGCTGCTCACCGAGTACGCGGATGTCATCGGGCGGCAGGTCGCGGAGGCGGAGACCGCACTCGCGGATCTGCGGGCGGGGCGGACGGGACGGCTCGCGGTGCGGTACTTCGCCACGGCCGGGGCCTCGCTGGTGGCTCCCGCCCTCGCCCGGTTTCGCGGTGAGCATCCTGGTGTACGGGTCGAGCTGAAGCTGATCGATCCGGAGGATCCGCTGCCCGACGTCAAGGAGGGGCGGGCCGACCTCGCGCTCGTGGTGCGGTCCGGTGGTTCGGGCGGTTCGGGTCCCGAGGGCGTACGGCTGGTGCATCTGCTCGATGATCCGTACCGGGCCGTGCTGCCCAGGGGGCACCGGCTCGCGGGGAAGCGGGTGCTCGACCTCGCCGACCTCGCGGCCGAGCCGTGGGTAGGGAGCGAGTGGCCGGGGCCCTGCCTCGCCGCCCAGCTCGACGCCTGTGCGGCCGCCGGGTTCAGCCCCGACTTCGTGGTGCAGAGCGAGGACTACGTCACCGCTCAGGGGTTCGTGGCGGCGGGGCTCGGGGTGAGTCTGATCCCTTGGCTCGGACTGGGGGGACGGCATCCGGACGTCGTCATCCGGAAGGTGCGCGCGCCCGAGCCGGTGCGGGCCATTTACGCGGCGGTGCGGGCTACGGTCTCGCCCGGGCGTGCGTTGGACGGGCTGCTGGACGCGCTCCGGGAAGCTGCCCGGAAAGGCCCGCCTGGCCCAAGCTCGTAGCCGTTGCGGCGGATGCCGTCGGCGAGTCCGCCGCCGGGGACCTTCCTCGGAAACCGCCAACACTTCGGCCCAAAGTGTTGGCGGTTTCAGACACCCCTGCGGTGGCGGCGGCACCGCCGACCGGATACGCCAGGATCCATCCCCGTCGCTCAGGCCTGCGCGGGCAGCAAGGGCGCCCCGCGCGTCCCCGGTACCCAGCGCGGCAGCGCGTACGGCAGCGACCCGTACCAGAGCCGTGCCACCGTGAACCCGAAGGCCAGGCACAGCATGCCGCCCACCGCGTCCAGCCAGAAGTGGTTGGCCGTGGCGACGATGACGATCAAGGTGGCCGTCGGATAGAGGAGGCCGAGGATGCGGGCCCAGGGCGCCGAGGCCAGGGCGAAGATGGTCAGGCCGCACCACACGGACCAGCCGATGTGCATCGACGGCATCGCGGCGTACTGGTTCGACATGTGCTTCAGGTCGCCGGAGGCCATGGAACCCCAGGTCTGGTGGACGAGCACCGTGTCGACGAAGTCGCCGCCGTTCATCAGGCGGGGCGGGGCGAGCGGGAAGAAGTAGTAGCCGAGGAGCGCCACCACGGTGGTGGCGAAGAGGGAGAGACGGGTCGCCGCGTAGCGGCCGGGGTGGCTGCGGTACAGCCACACCAGAACCCCCAGCGTCACCACGAAGTGCAGCGTCGCGTAGTAGTAGTTCATGCCGACGATCAGCCATGTCACCGAGTTCACGGCGTGGTTGACCGACTCCTCGACGGCGATCCCCAGGTGGTGCTCCATGCGCCAGATCCAGTCGGCGTTGCGCAGCGCCTCGTGCTTCTGCTCCGGCACGGCGTTCCGGATCAGCGAGTACGTCCAGTAACTCACCGCGATGAGCAGGATCTCGAACCAGAAGCGGGGGCGACGCGGGGTCCGCAACCGGTGCAAAGGTCCTTTCCCCGCGGTTTCCTCCGCGACGGAGTGTGGAGCGGCCTGCTCTCGGCCTTCCAGTGTCGTCACGGTTGTCTCACCCATAGGCACAGAGTCTGCCAGAAAAGCCGTACCCGTCCGATCATCCCTTGGTCGGGTCCTGGTCGCATGTTCTACGCCGGGAGGAGTCCTACGAGGAACGTATCTGCTCCTCCTCAAGGACGATTCCGCTCCCCAGGGGCCGAAGCGGTCGAACCGCGCACCACCAGTTCAGGCATGAACACGAACTCGCTGTGCGGCGCCGGAGTTCCGCCGATCTCCTCCAGCAACGTCCGTACCGCGGCCTGCCCCATGGCGGGGACCGGCTTGCGGATGGTCGTGAGGGGCGGGTCGGTGAAGGCGATGAGCGGCGAATCGTCGAAGCCCACGACCGATATGTCCTTCGGAACATCCAGGCCGCGCTGCCGCGCCGCCCGTATCGCGCCCAGGGCCATCATGTCGCTCGCGCAGACGACTGCCGTGCAGTCACGGTCCATGAGGGCGGTGGCCGCGGCCTGACCGCCCTCCAGGGTGTACAGCGAGTGCTGGACCAGCCGTTCCTCGATGTCGGCGGGACCCAGGCCCAACTGCTCCTGCATCGTGCGGACGAAGCCCTCGATCTTGCGCTGCACGGGCACGAACCGCTTGGGACCCAGGGCGAGTCCGATATGGGTGTGCCCGAGCGAGACCAGGTGCGTGACGGCCAGGGCCATCGCCGCGCGGTCGTCCGGCGAGATGAACGGCGCCTGCACCTTCGGCGAGAAACCGTCGACCAGGACGAACGGGACGCCCTGGGCACGCAACTGCTCGTAGCGCTGCATGTCCGCCGAGGTGTCGGCGTGCAGGCCCGAGACAAAGATGATCCCGGCGACGCCCCGGTCCACCAGCATCTCCGTCAGCTCGTCCTCGGTGGAGCCGCCCGGGGTCTGGGTCGCGAGGACAGGCGTATAGCCCTGCCGCGTCAGCGCCTGGCCGATGACCTGCGCCAGGGCGGGGAATATCGGGTTCTCCAGCTCCGGCGTGATCAGGCCCACCAGGCCCTCGCTGCGCTGCCGCAGACGTACGGGGCGCTCGTAGCCCAGGACGTCGAGCGCGGCCAGGACGGTCTGGCGGGTGGTCGCGGCGACGCCCGGCTTCCCGTTCAGGACGCGGCTGACAGTCGCCTCACTGACCCCCGCCTGGGCTGCGATGTCGGCAAGCCGTGTGGTCACAGGATTGGACTGTACCGGCCGGGTCTCACCTTGCCCACCAACCAGACGCCGTGTGCGGGCGGTTGAACGGCCCGCTCCGGGCTGCTGCGTCATCGCGCTCCCTCGTGTAGTGGTCGGCTCGGCGTCCCGGGCGTGCGCCGCGGGAAGGGGTGGCTCCTGCAAGGCGCTGACGGAGCGATGATCCCCGTACCCGGCAGGTGTGGCAAGAGCTTGCAGAGTCTTGCACAGGGGGTCCCATGTCTGCTGAGCGGCCTTGTGCAAGGGTTCTGGGGCCGCTGGACAGAGGTCACGGGCACGTAACTCTCGGCAGTCCTTGCACTTTTTTGCTGCAAGGTCTTTCGTGGCGCTTACATCGCTGTTACGTTCACGTCGCCCGGCGGACGCAACGGCGCAGTCGGCAAGTCGGCAAGGGGAGCGGGCGGGACCGCTGCCTCAACCACTCGGGCTTTCACCCTCAAGGAGATCTCATGCGGCGTGGCATAGCGGCCACCGCGCTGGTGGCGTCCATCGCCCTCGCGGCGACGGCCTGCGGCGGCAGTGACAGCGGCAGCGACAAGTCGGACGGCCCCACCACCATCACCTGGTGGGACACCTCCAACGCCACCAATGAGGCGCCGACGTACCAGGCCTTGGTCAAGTCTTTCGAGAAGGCCAACCCCGACGTCAAGGTCAAGTACGTCAACGTCCCCTTCGACCAGGCGCAGAACAAGTTCGACACGGCCGCCGGTGCCAGCGGCGCCCCGGACGTCCTGCGCTCGGAGGTCGGCTGGACCCCGGCGTTCGCCAAAAAGGGCTACTTCCTGCCGCTGGACGGCACCGAGGCCCTCGCGGACGAGAGCAAGTTCCAGCCCAGCCTGATCGAGCAGGCCAAGTACGACGGCAAGACGTACGGTGTGCCGCTGGTCACCGACACGCTCGCGCTGGTCTACAACAAGGAGATCTTCGAGAAGGCCGGCGTCGAGGCCCCCACCACCTGGGCCGAGCTCAAGACCGCCGCCGCCGCGATCAAGAAGAAGACGGGCGTCGACGGCTACTGGGGCTCGACGCAGGCGTACTACGCGCAGTCCTTCCTCTACGGCGAGGACACCGACACCGTCGACGCCGACGCCAAGAAGATCACCGTCAAATCGGCCGCCGCGGTCAAGGGCTACGAGACCTGGGAAGGGCTGTTCGACGGCAGCGGCCTGCACAAGGCCGACACCACCGTCGACGCGTACGCCCACATCCAGGAGGCGTTCGTCAGCGGCAAGGTCGCCTCGATCATCCAGGGCCCGTGGGAGATCACGAACTTCTACAAGGGCTCGGCCTTCAAGGACAAGGCCAACCTCGGCATCGTCAGCGTCCCGGCCGGCTCCACCGGCAAGGCGGGCGCCCCGACCGGAGGCCACAACCTCTCCGTCTACGCGGGCTCGGACAAGGCCCACCAGGAAGCGTCGCTGAAGTTCCTGAAGTTCATGACCTCGGCGACGTCCCAGGAGACGATCGCCCTCAAGAACTCCACCCTGCCGACCCGCGACGACGCCTACACCGCCAAGGTCAAGGCCGACCCGGGCATCGCCGGCTACCAGACGGTGCTCGCCGCCGCCCAGCCGCGCCCGGCGCTGCCCGAGTACAGCTCGCTGTGGGGCCCGCTCGACACCGAGCTGAACAAGGTCGCCGCCGGCAACGAATCGCTGGACAAGGGCCTGAGCAACGCGGAAACCGCGATCGCCAAACTGGTCCCCGACTTCAGCAAGTGACCCCGTGTGGCCGCCGGATCTGCCTGAATTGGGGGGACAGATCCGGCGGCCATCGGCCTGCGTGCGCCCAACCCCTGATCTTCCAGAAGGTGTCGAACCATGACAGTCGTCATCGACCGCGCGACCGGTAAGCGCCGTGGTGACCGAGGGCCGCGCCCCGGGCCGCTCCAGCGTCTCAAGCACGGATACCAGAAGTACTGGTATGCGTACGCGATGATCACCCCGGTGGTCCTCGTGCTCGGCGTGCTGGTGCTCTATCCGCTGGTGCGGGGTATCTACCTCACGCTGACCAACGCCAACAGCCTCAACTCGGCCCGCCAGATCGGCGTCAACCACATCGACGCCACCTACGAGTTCGTCGGCCTCGACAACTACGCCGACATCCTGTGGGGACCGACCTCGTACGACCGCTTCTGGTCGCACTTCATCTGGACGATCGTGTGGACGGCCCTGTGCGTCCTGCTCCACTACGCCATCGGGCTCGGCCTCGCGCTGCTGCTCAACCAGAAGCTGCGCGGCCGCACCTTCTACCGGCTCATCCTGGTCCTGCCGTGGGCCGTACCCACCTTCGTCACCGTCTTCGGCTGGCGGTTCATGCTCGCCGACTCCGGCATCATCAACTCCGCCCTCGACGCGCTGCATCTGCCGTCGCCGCTGTGGCTGGAGGACTCCTTCTGGCAGCGCACATCCGCCATCATGGTCAACACCTGGTGCGGTGTGCCCTTCATGATGGTCTCGCTGCTCGGCGGTCTGCAGGCCATCGACTCGACCCTCTACGAGGCCTCCGAGATGGACGGTGCCAACGCCTGGCAGCGCTTCCGGCACGTGACGCTGCCGGGACTGCGGCCCGTCAGCTCCACCGTCGTACTCCTCGGCGTCATCTGGACCTTCAACCAGTTCGCCGTCATCTTCCTGCTCTTCGGAGACACCGCCCCCGACGCCCAGATCCTCGTCACCTGGGCCTACTACCTGGGCTTCGGCCAACAGCCGCGTGACTACGCGCAATCGGCCGCCTACGGCGTCCTGTTGCTGTCCATCCTGATCGTCTTCACCTCCGTCTACCGACGCTGGCTGGCCCGCAATGAGCAGCAGCTCGCGAACTGAGGCAGGAGCCCCCATGAGCACCACACTTAAGAGTTCCGCTCCGGCGGGTCGGGTCCCCACGGACGACGCCTTGCCGCCCCGCAAGTCGCGTCGGCGCGGAGAGAACAGCCTCGCCGGGTCGATCACCTCGCACGGCATCCTGATCGTCGCCAGCCTTGTCGCGCTCTTCCCGATCGCCTGGCTGGTCTATCTGTCCCTCGGCCCGGACAAGGACGACTATCTGCACCCCGGGCGCATCTTCGGCAAGATGACGCTCGACAACTACGCGTTCGTGCTTCAGCACACGCAGTTCTTCGACTGGCTGTGGAGCACGCTCGTCGTGTCGCTCGGCACCACCTTCATCGGTGTGCTGGTCGCCGCCACCACCGGCTACGCGGTCTCCCGCATGCGCTTCCCCGGCTACAAGAAGTTCATGTGGGTGCTGCTCGTCACCCAGATGTTCCCGGTCGCCGTACTGATGGTGCCGATGTACGAGATCCTTTCGGAACTCCAGCTCATCGACAACTACTTCGGCCTGATCCTCGTCTACTGCACGACCGCCGTGCCGTACTGCGCCTGGCTGCTCAAGGGCTACTTCGACACCATCCCCTTCGAGATCGACGAGGCGGGACGGGTCGACGGACTCAGCCCCTTCGGTACGTTCGCGCGGCTGATCCTGCCGCTCGCCAAGCCGGGCCTGGCGGTCGCCGGCTTCTACAGCTTCATCACCGCGTTCGGCGAGGTCGCCTTCGCCTCGACGTTCATGCTGTCCGACACGAAGTACACCTTCGCCGTCGGTCTGCAGAGCTTCGTCAGCGAGCACGACGCGCAGCGCAACCTGATGGCCGCCACCGCCGTGCTGGTCGCGATACCCGTCTCCGCGTTCTTCTACCTTGTGCAGAAGAACCTGGTGGCCGGCCTCACCGCGGGCGGCACCAAGGGCTGACGCCCGCCCAGAGACTCCCGCGCGACGCCGTCGCGCGGGTGGCGGCCGCGGTGACCATCCGACCCCGCTGTCACCGCGGCCGCCTCGTCCCGTTGTCTCCATACACGCCCATGACCCGAACTCATCCCCCACTCTCGGCTCCGCTCGACCGGGGGACCCCCATCGCATCAAGGACGCCATGAGCCAGCACTCCACCGACCAGGCCCCGACCTCCGCCCTCGCCACCGTCGCCGCACACCGCGACTGGTGGCGCGACGCGGTGATCTACCAGGTCTATCCGCGCAGCTTCGCCGACAGCAACGGTGACGGCATGGGCGACCTGGAGGGCGTACGTTCCAGACTTCCGTACCTGCGCGACCTCGGAGTGGACGCCGTGTGGCTGAGCCCCTTCTACGCCTCGCCGCAGGCCGACGCCGGCTACGACGTGGCGGACTACCGGGCCGTCGACCCCATGTTCGGCAACCTGCTGGACGCCGACGCCCTGATCCGCGACGCCCACGAGCTGAGCCTGCGGATCATCGTCGACCTCGTTCCCAACCACTCCTCCGACCAGCACGAGTGGTTCAAGCGAGCGCTCGCGGAGGGGACGGGTTCCCCCCTTCGCGAGCGCTACCACTTCCGGCCGGGCAAGGGCGAGAACGGCGAACTGCCGCCCAACGACTGGGAGTCCATCTTCGGCGGACCCGCCTGGACCCGGGTCACCGAGCCGGACGGTACCCCCGGTGAGTGGTACCTGCACCTCTTCGCGCCCGAGCAGCCCGACTTCAACTGGGAACACCCGGCCGTCGGCGACGAGTTCCGCTCCATCCTCAGGTTCTGGCTCGACATGGGCGTCGACGGCTTCCGCATCGACGTGGCGCACGGGCTGGTGAAGGCGGAGGGCCTGCCGGACCTGGGTTCCCACGAGCAGCTGAAGCTGCTGGGCAACGATGTCATGCCGTTCTTCGACCAGGACGGCGTGCACGACGTCTACCGGCAGTGGCGCACGATCCTCGACGAGTACTCGGGCGAGCGCATCTTCGTCGCCGAGGCGTGGACCCCGACCATCGAGCGCACCGCCAATTACGTGCGCCCCGACGAGCTGCACCAGGCGTTCAACTTCCAGTACCTGGGCACTCATTGGGACGCGACCGAGCTGCGCTCCTGTATCGACCGCACGCTGGACGCCATGCGCCCGGTCGGTGCCCCCGCCACCTGGGTGCTGTCCAACCACGACGTGACCCGGCACTCCACGCGCTTCGCCAACGAGCCCGGGCTCGGCACCCAGATCCGCACCGCGGGCGACCGCGAGCTGGGCCTGCGCCGGGCACGGGCCGCGACCCTGCTGATGCTGGCGCTGCCCGGCTCCGCGTACCTCTACCAGGGCGAGGAGCTCGGCCTGCCGGACGTCGTGGACCTGCCGGACGAGGTGCGCCAGGACCCGGCCTACTTCCGGGGCGCGGGCCAGGACGGCTTCCGCGACGGCTGCCGGGTGCCGATCCCGTGGACGCGCGAGGGCTCGTCGTACGGCTTCGGAAGCGGTGGCAGCTGGCTGCCGCAGCCCGCCGAGTGGGCCGAGCTGAGCATCGAGGCGCAGACCGGCGCGGAGGGCTCCACCCTGGAGCTGTACCGCGACGCGCTCGCCGTCCGGCGGGAGCGGCGCGACCTCGGCGCGGGCGACTCCGTCGAGTGGCTGGAGGCGCCCGAGGGCGTACTCGCCTTCCGCCGCGGCGAGTTCGTCTGCACCGCGAACACCGGCACCGAGGCGGTCACCTTCCCGGCGTACGGCCGTGTGCTGATCGCCAGCGGCGAGGTGACCCTCTCGGAGGACGGCGGCGAGGCGAAGCTGCCGGCGGATGTCACCGTGTGGTGGGCAGTCTGACACGCGGGTGGGCGGTGCCCTGGTTCACGGGGCACCGCCCATCTCCTCGTACGGCCTACCTCCAGGTGTCACTCACGCTGTAGCCCACCCCCGAACCCGTGCTGTAGGTCCGGTTGCTGCCCGACTCCCACGTCACGTTCCCGGACGCGTCCTTCTTGACGTACTTGTACTCGAACGACGTCGACTTGGGCACGATCGCGAGCCTGCCCCAGTACGGGTACGAGGCGGAGGAGAGCGGGATCGCGTCGGCGGTGTTCCAGGAGCCGAGTGACGGGATCGAGCCGACGACGTACACGTTGGTGCCGTAGTCGGTGGTGGCGTTCACTCCGAAGGTCACGTCCGTGGCGTTCGCGCTCGCCACGTTCCAGGAGGTGTTGACCTCAACGGCCGAAGTGCCCGTGTTGAGCGTCCTGTTGGCGTTGGACTCCCAGGTGACGTTCCCGGAGCTGTCCTTCTTGATGTACTTGTACTCGATGGCGCTGTTCTGCGGCACGGAGACGTCCGACTTCCAGACCGGGTAGCTGGACGACGAGAGCTTCACCGCGCTCGACGTGTTCCAGCTGCCCAGTGCCGAGACCGAGCCGACCACATACACATCGGTGCCGGAGGTCGTCGACGCGTACTCGTTGAAGGTCGCCGTGACCGTTCCGGTGCCCGGATCGGTGCTGCCACCATCGCAGTTGACGGTGCACACGTAGTCCGGGTCGTAGAAGGCGACCGCCCCCTTGGCGGGAACGGTGAGCGTGGCCGTGCCACTGGCGACCGTGACCGTCGTGGCGCCGCCGTCGATCACATTCGGGTAGGTGCCGTCGGCGAGACCGGTCGTGTACGTGTAGGTATTCGCGCCGGAGCTGTTGTTGATGGCGACGAACCCGGCGCCGCCCCGGCTGAAGCCGATCACATTGGACGCGGGGGACTGCCAGTTGGCGACGGAGTAGCCGGTCGCCGCGTTGTGCCAGCCGACCATGCCCGAGATCGCGGTGTCGCGGTCCAGGCAGTACCAGCCGCTGGAGCAGTCGGTGTCGGTGACGAAGCCGCCCGAGTTCGGAGGGGCCTCGTCGCTCTGGCTGAAGGTCCAGCCGGCATAGATCGACGGCGTGCCGTAGCCGCGTGCCAGCTGGAAGACGTTGGCGAGCACGGCTGTGGAGCCGTCCTTGTAGCTGAGCGAGTAGCCGTTGCGCTCGGTGTCATGGTTGGTGACGAAGGTGTTGGAGTTCGCCTCGGTGGCCAGCCCCCAACTGCTCCCGAAACTCGACAGGTTGGCGATGTCGCCCTGGAACTGCGACTTCACCTGGGAGGCGAAGGTGAAGTCGAGGACGTCACCGGTGCCGTAGTACTCGTCGAGCGAGGGCGGTGTGCCCGGGTAGATCTCCTGCGTGATGTACGGCGCCGAGCCCGCGGTCGTCGTATGCAGTCCGGCGACGATGGCGCTCATGTCGGCGGCCTCGATGTGCTTGGCCGCATCCACGCGGAAGCCGTCGACACCCAGGTCGATCTGCTGGTTGAGGAAGCCGATGATCTTCGTGCGGACGCCGCTCTCGGCGGTGTCCAGGTCGGGCAGGCCCAGGAGTTCGCAGTGCTGGACCTGGTAGCGGTTGGTCCAGTCCGTGATGGTCGTAGTGCAGTCGTCGCTGTCGGCCGGGTCGTAGTCCGGGGTGTCGTACTTGGTGGTGAGGACGGTGCCGTTGTAGCCGGTGCCGGTCTGGGCGGCGGTGTGGTTGATCACCGCGTCCGTGTAGACCTTGATGCCCGCGGCGTGGCAGGTGTCGACCATGGACTTGAACTGACTCGCCGTCCCGAAACGGCTGTTCAGGTTGTGCGCGTACGGCTGGTACACGTCCCACCAGTAGAAGTTGGACTGCTTGAGCGACTCGGCGGGCGGCGCCACCTGCACCGCTCCGTATCCGGCCGGGTCGAGCACGTCGGTGCACTCGGCGGCGACCGACTTCCAGTTCCACTCCCACAGGTTGGCGATCACATCCCCGTTGGGGATACCGGTGTCGGCCGCGGCGGCCTGCTGGGCGGGCAGCGCGGCCAGCCCGCCGACCGCCAGTGCGGCGGTCAGCAGCAGCCTGGTGATCCTTCTTCGTCTTAAGGCCATCATGGTGCGGCTCCTCTTCGGATCCGGCCGACTCGACCGGGACGCGCGGGGCGTTGGCACGTGTGGAGCGTGGGACCGCCGAAGCGCCCGCGTCAATACAGGAGTTGGAAGTTCTTTCGACATCTTGCTGAAACTTGCGTGCAAGAGATACGTTCCGATCCCCCCCCCACCCGCACAAGGAAGTGCAGGAGCACTCACATGGCAAGGAAAACGCTTGCCGCCACGCTCGCCCTCGCGGCGGGCCTGGCGGTCACGGTGGCCGTACCCCCAGGCACGGCGGCGGCCTCCCCGCCCGGAACCAAGGACGTCACCGCCGTCCTCTTCGAGTGGGACTTCGACTCCGTCGCGACGGAGTGCGCCAGCCGGCTCGGCCCCGCCGGGTACGGATTCGTCCAGGTCTCCCCGCCCGCCGAGCACATCCAGGGCTCGCAGTGGTGGACCTCGTACCAGCCGGTCAGCTACCAGATAGCCGGGCGGCTCGGCAACGCCACCGACTTCCAGGAGATGGTCACCGCCTGCCACAACGCGGGCGTGAAGGTCGTCGTCGACACGGTCATCAACCACATGTCGGCGGGCAGCGGTACAGGCACCGGCGGCTCCTCGTACACGAAGTACAACTACCCGGGCCTGTACTCCTCGTACGACTTCGACGACTGCACCGCGACCATCAGCGACTACACGAACCGCACCAACGTGCAGAACTGCGAGCTGGTCGGTCTCGCCGACCTGGACACGGGCGAGTCCTATGTCCGCTCCGCCATCGCCGGTTACATGAACACCCTGCTCGGCTACGGCGTCGACGGCTTCCGCATCGACGCGGCCAAGCACATGCCGGCGGCCGACCTCGCCAACATCAAGTCCCGGCTGAGCAATTCCAGCGTGTACTGGAAGCAGGAGGTCATCTACGGCTCGGGCGAGGCCGTCCAGCCGACCGAGTACACCGGCAACGGCGACGTCCAGGAGTTCCGGTACGCGTACGACCTCAAGCGGGTCTTCAACAACGAGAACCTCGCCTACCTGAGCAACTACGGCGAGGGCTGGGGCTATATGAGCAGCGGTGTCTCGGGTGTCTTCGTCGACAACCACGACACCGAGCGCAACGGGTCGACCCTGAACTACAAGGACGGCGCGAACTACACGCTCGCGAACGTCTTCATGCTCGCCTGGCCGTACGGCGCGCCCGACATCAACTCGGGCTACGAGTTCTCCTCCACCGACGCCGGACCGCCCAACGACGGTACGGTCAACGCCTGTTGGCAGGACGGCTGGAAGTGCCAGCACGCCTGGCCGGAGATCCAGTCGATGGTCGCCTTCCGCAACACCACCCGCGGTGAGTCGGTCACCAACTGGTGGGACAACGGCGCCGACGCCATCGCGTTCGGCCGCGGCTCCAAGGGCTACGTGGCCATCAACCACGAGTCGTCCTCGCTGACCCGCACCTACCAGACCTCCCTTGCGGCGGGCACGTACTGCAACGTCCAGAGCAACACGACCGTCACGGTGAACAGTTCGGGCCAGTTCACGGCGACGCTCGGCACGAACACGGCGCTGGCGATCTACTCGGGCAAGTCCAGCTGCTGAGTGATGGCAGAAGAGGGCCCGTTCACCGATCACCTGGTGAACGGGCCCTCGGTCTGTCGGGCCCTCCCTCCGGACCGGATGTGAAAGTTCTTGCCATCGGTTTCAAGTCTCTTGCTGTAAACCTTTCGTAAGCGATACGGTCACGCCGGCGCCCGGCAACGAAGCCGAGCCGCGGCGTGGGGTCGGACCCGAATGAGCCGTAATCGCAAGGAGTTTCCGCCTGTGATACCGAGATGGCCGGCGCCCTGGGCGCACCGCACCCCCCATCACACCGCGTGGCGCGGACGGATTGCGGCTGTCGCCGTGGCCGCCCTCGCCGCAGCACTCGTCCAGCCCGTCGCGGCCCGCGCCGCCACCCCGCCCGCGCCCCCGTCCGATGCGGCCCTGGCCAAGACGGCCGCCCGCAATGACGCGACCCGCGAGCAGTTCTACTTCGTCCTCCCGGACCGCTTCGCCAACGGCGACACCTCCAACGACGAGGGCGGTCTGACCGGTTCGCGTCTGTCGACCGGCTACGACCCCACCGACAAGGGCTTCTACCAGGGCGGCGACCTCAAGGGCCTGACGAAGAAGCTCGACTACATCAAGGATCTCGGCACCACCGCCATCTGGATGGCGCCGATCTTCAAGAACCAGCCCGTGCAGGGCACCGGCGACAATGCCTCGGCCGGCTACCACGGCTACTGGATCACCGACTTCACCCAGGTCGACCCGCACTTCGGCACCAACAAGGACCTGGAGACGCTGATCTCCAAGGCCCACTCCAAGGGCATGAAGGTCTTCTTCGACGTCATCACCAACCACACCGCCGACGTCGTCGACTACGAGGAGAAGTCCTACGGCTACCTCTCCAAGGGCGCCTTCCCGTATCTGACGGAGGACGGCGAGCCCTTCGATGACGCGGACTATGCGGACGGTTCGCAGGACTTCCCCGAGGTCGACGCCGACTCCTTCCCGCGCACGCCGACCGTGACCGCCGCGAAGCAGAACACCAAGGTCCCGTCCTGGCTCAATGACACGACGATGTACCACAACCGCGGCGACTCCACCTTCGCCGGGGAAAGCTCCGAGAACGGCGACTTCTCCGGCCTCGACGACCTGTGGACCGAGCGTCCCGAGGTCGTCAGCGGCATGGAGAAGATCTACGAGAAGTGGGTCAGGGACTTCGACATCGACGGCTTCCGGATCGACACCGTGAAGCACGTCAACATGGAGTTCTGGACGCAGTGGGCCACCGCCCTCGACGCGTACGCGAAGAAGCAGGGCAGAGACGACTTCTTCATGTTCGGCGAGGTGTACTCCGCCGACACGTCGATCACTTCGCCGTACGTCACCCAGGGCCGCCTCGACTCCACACTCGACTTCCCCTTCCAGGAAGCGGCCCGGCAGTACGCCTCCCAGGGCGGCAGCGCGCAGAAGCTGGCCTCGGTCTTCGGCGACGACTACAAGTACACGACGGACAAGGCCAACGCGTACGAGCAGGTCACCTTCCTCGGCAACCACGACATGGGCCGCATCGGGTACTTCCTGAACCAGGACAACCCGAACGCGACCGACGCCGAGCTGTTGAAGAAGGACAAGCTCGCGAATGAGCTGATGTTCCTCAGCCGCGGCAACCCGGTCGTCTACTACGGCGACGAGCAGGGCTTCACCGGCGCGGGCGGCGACAAGGACGCCCGCCAGACGATGTTCGCCTCCAAGACCGCCGACTACCTCGACGACGACGAACTCGGCACCGACCGCACCCACGCGAGCGACGCCTACGACACGAGTGCACCGCTCTACCAGCAGATCAGTGCTCTCGCGAAGCTCCGCAAGGACAACCCCGCCCTCGCGGACGGCGTCCAGACGGAGCGGTACGCCGCCGACGGCGCCGGTGTCTACGCCTTCTCCCGTACGGACGCGAAGACCGGCACCGAGTACGTCGTCGCGGTGAACAACGCCGGCGAGGCGAAGACGGCGAGCTTTGCGACGGGTTCGGCGGACATGAGGTTCCGCGGGATCTACGGCACCCAGGACACCGTCACCAGCGGCACCGACAGCAAGATCACCGTCACCGTCCCGGCCGGTTCCTCCGTCGTCCTCAAGGCGGCGGGCAAGCTCGGCGCACCCGCCTCGAAGCCGACGCTCACCCTGAAGGCACCGGACGCGGGTGCCACCGGCACCGTGGAGCTCTCCGCCGACGTCGACGGCGGTCAGCTGAACCGCGTCGTCTTCGCCGCGCAGGTCGGCAACGGCAAGTGGCAGACGCTCGGCTCCGCCGACCACGCCCCGTACAAGGTCACCCAGGCCATCGCCAAGGACGTACCGGCCGGAACCACCTTGCGCTACAAGGCAGTTGTCATCGACTCGGCCGGACGCACATCGAGCGCCACGGCCACCTCGGTCACGGGCACCCCGCCCGTTGAGGAAGTCCCGACAGCCTCCTCGCGCGACTACGCGATCGTCCACTACAAGCGCACCGACGGTGACTACACCGACTGGCGGCTCTACGCTTGGGGCGACCTCGCCGACGGCGAGTCGACGACCTGGCCCGAGGGCCACGACTTCATCGGCCGCGACGCCTACGGGGCCTTCGCGTACGTCAAGTTGAAGCCGGGCGCCTCCAGCGTCGGCTATCTCGTGATCGACAAGGACGGCAACAAGGACGTCTCCGCCGACCGCACGATCGACGTCACGAAGACGGGCGAGATCTGGGTCGAGCAGGGCAAGGAGGCCGTCCTCACCGAGAAGCCCGACTACCCCGCGCAGGACAAGACGAAGGCGGTCCTGCACTACCACCGCGCCGACGGGAACTACGACGGCTGGGGACTGCACGTCTGGACGGGCGCCGCGACGGGCACGGACTGGTCGAAGCCCCTGGAGCCGGTGGACACTGACGCCTATGGCGCTGTGTACGAGGTGCCGCTCGCCGAGGGTGCCACCAGCCTCAGTTACATCCTCCACAAGGGCGACGAGAAGGACCTCCCCACCGACCAGTCGCTCGACCTCTCGGCGAACGGCCACGAGGTGTGGCTGGTGAACGGCCAGGAGAAATACCTGCTCCCGCAGCCGGCGGGCAGTGCGGCCGCGCTCGACCTGACCACGTCCAAGGCGGTCTGGATCGACCGGAACACGGTCGCCTGGAACGGCTCAGAGGCGGCCGTGTCCACGCAGCTGCTCTCCTCGCGCGACGGCTCGATCGCGGTGAAGGACGGCGCCCTGACCGGGGACGCCCAGTGGCTCCGCCTGTCCAAGTCCGCCCTCACCGACGCCCAGAAGGAGAAGTTCCCGCACCTGAAGTCGTACACCGCCTGGACCGTCGACCCGCGCGACCGCGACCGGGTGCGTGAAGCACTGAGCGGCCAGGTCGTCGCCTCGCAACGCGCCGTGAACGGAGCCGTGCTCGCGGCGACGGGCGTGCAGATCGCCGGCGTACTCGACGATCTGTACGACGCGACGAAGGCGGACCTCGGCCCGACCTTCCGCAACGGCCTTCCCACGCTGGCCGTTTGGGCGCCCACCGCGCAGAGCGTGTCGTTGGACCTCGACGGCTCCGCCGTCAGGATGAAGCGGAACGACACCACCGGCGTCTGGTCCGTCACCGGCAAGAAGTCCTGGGCGAACAAGCCCTACCGCTACGTCGTCAAGGTGTGGGCGCCGACCGTCCAGAAGGTCGTCACCAACACGGTCACCGACCCGTACTCGGTGGCCCTGACCGCCGACTCCGAGAGCAGCCTCGTCGTCGACCTGGACGCCAAGTCCCTTGCACCGAGCGGCTGGTCGACCCTCAAGAAGCCCGCGGCGGTGGCGCTGAAGGACGCCCAGATCCAGGAGCTGCACATCCGGGACTTCTCGGTGGCGGACACCACGGCCGAGAACCCGGGCACCTACCTCGCCTTCGCCGACAAGGACAGCGACGGCTCGAAGCACCTACAGGAACTGGCCAAGTCCGGCACCTCGTACGTGCACCTGCTGCCCGCGTTCGACATCGCCACCATCCCCGAGAAGAAGTCCGACCAGGCGACCGCCGACTGCGACCTGGCCTCCTACGCGGCCGACTCCGACAAGCAGCAGGAGTGCGTGGCGAAGATCGCCGCGAAGGACGCCTACAACTGGGGCTACGACCCGTACCACTACACGGTTCCGGAAGGTTCGTACGCGACGGACCCGGACGGCACGGACCGTACGGTCGAGTTCCGACAGATGGTCAAGTCGCTGAACGAGGACGGCCTGCGGGTAGTCATGGACGTGGTCTACAACCACACCGCCGCGAGCGGCCAGGCCGACACGAGCGTGCTCGACAAGGTCGTCCCCGGCTACTACCAGCGGCTCCTCGCCGACGGCAGTGTCGCCAACTCCACCTGCTGCGCCAACACGGCGACCGAGAACGCCATGATGGGCAAACTGGTGGTGGACTCGCTCGTCACCTGGGCCAAGGAGTACAAGGTCGACGGCTTCCGCTTCGACCTCATGGGGCACCACCCCAAGGCCAACATCCTCGCGGTCAGGAAGGCCCTCGACGCGCTCACCCTCGCCAAGGACGGCGTCGACGGGAAGAAGATCATCCTGTACGGCGAGGGCTGGAACTTCGGCGAGGTCGCCGACGATGCCCGCTTCACACAGGCCACGCAGAAGAACATGGCGGGGACGGGCATCGCGACCTTCTCCGACCGCGCGCGTGACGCCGTACGCGGCGGCGGCCCCTTCGACGAGGACCCCGGCGTCCAGGGCTTCGCGTCCGGTCTCTACACCGACCCCAACTCCTCGACCAGCAACGGCACTTCGGCCGAGCAGAAGGCCCGCCTGCTGCACTACCAGGACCTCATCAAGGTCGGGCTCAGCGGCAATCTCGCCAAATACAGCTTCACCGACACCAGCGGCAAGGAGGTCAAGGGCTCCGAGGTCGACTACAACGGCCAGGCCGCCGGATACGCGGACGCGCCCGGTGACGCCCTCGCGTACGCCGACGCGCACGACAACGAGTCCCTGTTCGACGCCCTCACCTACAAGCTGCCCGCCGCGACGAGCGCGAGCGACCGGGCCCGTATGCAGGTCCTGGCCATGGCGACGGCCACCCTCTCGCAGGGCCCGTCCCTCTCCCAGGCCGGCTCCGACCTGCTGCGCTCCAAGTCCCTGGACCGCAACTCGTACGACAGCGGAGACTGGTTCAACGCCATCCACTGGGACTGCCGGGACGGCAACGGCTTCGGCCGCGGGCTGCCACCGGCGGCCGACAACGCGTCCAAGTGGCCCTATGCCGCACCTCTGTTGAGCTCGGTGAAGGTCGGCTGCGAGCAGATCGAGGGCAGCTCGGCCGCGTACCAGGACCTGCAGAGGATCCGTACGACCGAGAGCGTCTTCTCGCTCTCCACGGCCGACCAGGTGCAGTCCGAGCTCTCCTTCCCGCTGTCCGGAAAGGACGAGACACCCGGAGTGATCACGATGGAGCTCGGCGACCTCGTCGTCGTCTTCAACGCGACGCCCGAGCGGCAGAAGCAGTCCGTGAGCGACCTGGCCGGGACGGCGTACGCCCTCCACCCGGTACAGGCGGCGGGCGCGGACCCCGTCGTCAAGTCCTCGTCGTACGAGGCGACATCGGGCACCTTCGCCGTTCCGGCCCGCAGCGTCGCGGTGTTCTCCCGGGCGGCGCGGTAGCGGGTTAACGTGGTGGGGCGGGCCCGAAAGTGCGGGGGCCCGCCCCACCTCCCGTGCCCCGAGGGGCTGTTCATATGGACGGCAACGGCAAGGACACCGACTCCACCGTGCTCGTGGTCGACGACACGGCGGCCGGCCGCTACGCCATGGCCGCCGTACTGCGCCTCGCCGGACACGAGGTCGTCCCGGTGGCCGGCGCCGGTGAGGCGCTCCGGGAGCTCGACGCACGGATGCGCGCGGGCACCCTGCCCGACGTGGCGCTGGTCGACGTCGGCCTGCCCGACATGGACGGCTTCGAACTCTGCCGCAGGCTCAAGGCGCAGCCGCCCCTGGCCGCCCTGCCGGTCGTGCACTTCTTTGACGCCCCCACCCCCTCCGCCGGGGCCACCTACCGCTGCCGGGGTCTCGAAGCGGGCGGCGAGGCGTATCTGACGGTGCCCGCCGAGCCGGAGGAGATCCGGGCGGTCGTACGGGCGGCGGTGCGCGCCGCTCGGGCGCGCTCGGGTGCCGAGGCGCTCGCACGGCAGCTGACCCTGCTCTCCGAGACGATCGTGGCCGTACAGACGGCGGGCTCACTGCGGGACCTCGCCGAGGCGGCGGCCGAGGGCACCGCCCGGCTCAGCGGAGGGCCCGCCGCCGTCTTCATCCTCGGCGAGGAGGGTGAGCTGGTGTGCGGGACGGCGCGCTGCCGTGCCCGCTCCTGGCTGCCGGATCTGGGCGCGCACCAGGCCGTGGCCCGGCTGATCTCCCGCATCATGGCGGGCCGCACCGCGATGCGCGCCACCGTCGTCCCCGACCCGCTGTGGCCGGCCGGGTTGTTCCGGGCGGGCCGACCCGATGACGCCCGCCTGGTGCTGGCCCGCACCCCGGACGGCACGGCGTCGGTGTGCCTGGCCACCCCGGCGTACGACAGGACGGCCGAGCCCGAGACCCACACCCTGGTGGCCCGGCTCGCCCAGGCCGCCGCACTCGCCGCGGAGCCGCTGCGCAGGTACCAGGTGGAGCGCCGGGTCGCGCTGACCCTGCAGCACAGCTTCCTGCCCAAGACGTTGCCGGAGCTGCCGGGCGTGGAGGTCGTGGTCCGCTATGTGCCGGCCTCGCGGCAGGCCGAGATCGGCGGCGACTTCTACGCGGCCCAGCGCACCTCACGCGGCGTGCTCACCGCGGTCGGCGACGTCGTCGGGCACTCCCTGGACGCGGCCACCGTCATGGTCGAGCTCCGGCACGCGCTGCGCGCCTACTGCGTCGAGGACCCCGACCCCGGCGTGCTGGCCCGGCGGCTCGACCGGATGCTCCGGCACCACCACCCCGAGGTCACCGCCACCGTCTGCCTGGCGCTGGTCGACCCGGACACCGGGCATACGTGGATCGCCAACGCGGGCCACCTCCCGCCGCTGCTCGTCGGCGACGCGGGCAACGCCGAGTACGCGAAGGCCGCGGGGCCGCTGCTGGGCCTTGGCCTGGACCGGCAGCCGCCCGTCGAGCTGACCCTTGCCCGCACGGACCGGCTCCTCATGGTCACCGACGGGCTCATCGAGACCCGCGGCACGGACCTCGCCGTATCCCTGGAGCAACTGCGCACCGCCGCGGCCGACGCCCCGCCCGGCACCGCCGCCCTCTGCGACACGCTGCTCGACCGCTTCGGACACGACCGGGACGACGACATCGCGCTGCTCGCGCTGCGGCTGGGGTGAGCGCTGCGACTGGGGTGAGCGCTGCGGCTAGGGTGATCAGAAGACCCCTAGAACAGGAGTGCGCATGCCGAACATCACCGTCGAGCGTTCCCCGGCGCTCGACCACGTCGACTGGAACGGGTTCGCCCTCGCGCTGCACCCGGTGATCGTCGAGACGGCGGCCGCACGGATCGAGGCCTGCAAGACGCGGGTCCTGCGCACCGAGGACGAGGTGGTGGGAGCGGACGCGGACAGGCACGCCATCGTGAACGTCTCGCTCGCCCTGCTGGCCGGCCGGAGCGACGAGACCAAGGCGAAGCTCACCGAGGCCGTACTGGAGCTGCTGCGCACGTACGTCGAGCCCGTCGACGGACTCACGCTGCATGTGTCCGCCGAGGTACGCGATCTCGACCCGTCGTACCGGAAGTTCGTGGCGTAGCCCTGAGGACCTGTCCTACGACGCGGCGGGTGAGGCCAGCGAGATCAGCCGGACGGCGAGGTCGGTGAACGGCCCGTCGCCCGGCTCGCCCTGGAGTGCCTCACGCAGCAGCGCGCCCAACTCCTTGTCGTGCGCGGCGCTCACCGCCGCCAGCGCCGCGAAGTCGTGCACGAGCTGCACCTCCAGCTCGGCGCGCGGAATCCGCCGCCCGTCCAGCCAGATCAGCGCCGTCGACTCGACGAGCGATATCCACGAGCGGATCACCAACTCGAGCCGGGCAGGCGGATCCTCGACCTTCAGATGGGCGAGGATCTGGAGGTACGCGGCCTGCCGCACCGCGTCGACGAGCGCGTTGGTCGTCGACGAGCCGACCGCCGGGCCGCCGCGCATCAGCGCCGAGAAACCGGGCCCGTGGTCGTCCACGAAGTCGAAGAACCGGCGCATGACCCGCAGCAGCCGTGACCCGAGCGCTCCCTCCCGCGGCTCCACGAACCGACTCGCGAGATCGTCCGCCGCCCGCTGCAACGCCGCCTCGTACAGGCTGAGTTTGCCAGGAAAGTAGTGGTAGACCAGCGGTCGGGAGATCCCCGCGGCCGAGGCAATCTCGTCGATGGAGACCTCGTCGGGCGAGCGTCGGCTGAAGAGGTCGAGGGCGACGCCGATCAGCTGCTGCCGCCGTTCCTCGACACCCATCCTGCGACGTACCCCGGTTGTCATGCGAACACCTTACCGATCGCATCCGACCCGGAACGGGCCGGTCCGGGTCGCGATCGTTCACATGTCCAGCACGATTTGCTCACCGCGCGCCCGCGATACGCAGATCAGCATCGAGTCGGCACGCTCCGCATCGGTCAGCAGCTCGTCCCGGTGCTCGATCTCCCCTTCCCGTACCCGCTGTTGGCAGGTCCCGCAGAATCCCTGCGCGGTGATCCAAACGACACCCCCTGGCCCGGACCGCGGTCCCGTGGTCGACTAACGCAGCCCGGTGATCTCCCGCCCGTCCGCCAGGCTCCCCTTCAGCCCCGCCTGCGCCCCCTGCTCGGTCCGTACGGCGAGCAGGGCGCCCTCCGCCGATCCGCTGACCCCGC
Source organism: Streptomyces sp. SD15 (assembly GCF_054462255.1). NCBI lineage: Bacteria > Bacillati > Actinomycetota > Actinomycetes > Kitasatosporales > Streptomycetaceae > Streptomyces > Streptomyces sp. SD15. Next base: position 47,578 of record NZ_JBTLMO010000006.1, read on the forward strand.
CCGTCGCGTTGATCGACGCCGTGTCCTTGCTGCCGGCCGCGAGGAGATACCAGGCCCCCGCGCCCGACTTCCACAGCACGCCCGCCAGCACGTGAGGGTCGCGGGAGCCGCACGCGGGCGAGTTCTCGGCCTTCGCGGCGATCGCCCCGTACGCCCCGCCCGGTGTGTGGAACTGCGCCAGGACGTGCGTGCCACCGCCCCGCCAGGTGTCGGCCCGCGTGCACACCCACGCGGCCGTGCCGCTCGCGTCGGGCAGCGGCTGCTGCGCGTACTGCCAGGCGTTCACGGACCGCACCCCCTCGGAGCGCACGGCGGCCAGCGAGCAGGCGTACGGCGCCCAGTCCCGCAACGCGGCCGTGCCGGCGGCCTCGTGCGGAGTGGAGGGACGGCCCGTGGTGAGGTGCGCCGGGATCAGCTCGCCGAGGTCGGTCGACAGGCGGGTGCCCGAGGCGTCGGTCAGTTGCAGCACGTTCCACGAGGTGCAGTCGCCGGTCCGCTGGACCGGGCTGGCCAGCGGGGCGGTGACACCGTCGGGCGAGCGGTCCAGGTCCATCGTGCCGGCGGTCGGCGTCCTCAGGTCGCGCTCGGCGGCCTTGGTCACCCAGGGGGCGGTCAGATAGCGGACGTTGCCGTCGGTCCGGTTCAGGAGGACCGCGCTCGCCTCGGCCTTGGTGGCGCCGTCGACCCGGGCGAAGTCGAGCGCCGCGCCGCTGGTGCCGTCGCGCGGCTCGGCGTACCGGGCGATGCGCAGCCCGTCGTACAGCACCACCACGCGCGCCTGGTCCACGTCCCCCGCGTACAGCAGCTGCGGCGGTCCGGGCGGGGCGCCCGCCGGGGTGCCGGGTGTCGCGGAGACCTGTACGGACTTCCCGGGCCGGGCCCAGACGGAGAGCGCGCGGCGCAGCAGCGCGGTGTCCCGGGCGAGGTTCCCGCGGGCGGGCCACACGGAGAAGTCGGTACGCGCGGACGCCCGCCAGACAGTCGGGGCGACCCGCGTCAGCTTCCCGGGGTTCAGGGCGGCTTGGGCGGCCGGGTTTCGCGCGTACGAGGGCGCGGCGGCGCCGTCGGGTCCCCAGCCGCCGCCGGGCAGCGCGAACAGCGCACCGCAGACGGCGATCGCCGCGGCGGCGGCGAGCGCGGCCTTCAGATGCTGCCTGCGCCGGATCAGGTCGGTGGGCCGGGCGTGCAGCGAACAGGGGTCGAACTCGGGGGAGTGGAGCAGCGAGTCCTGCGCCTCGAGGCCACCGGCCTCCGTGAGCGCCGCGCCCGGGTCCTCGGCCCCCGCCGCCGTCAGCACCTTGTGCACGTCGGCGTCGGAGAGCTTCTCCAGGCCACGCAGTACGTACGCGGCGCGGGCGGGGCCGGAGAGCGCGGAAAGCCGCTGGTCCAGGGCCAGTTCGTCGGCGCCGCCGGAGCGCGGGAAGAGCCTCAGGCCCCACACCTGGGGCAGCAGCGGCGGCAGCTGGGACCGGGTCGGCCACGCCCTGCGCCGCAGCGGAAGGCCCGCCTCCAGCGCCGTACGCACGACGTGCAGGCGTACGAGGGCGTAGCCCGGGTCGCCGTCGCGGCCGGTGGCCTGCGCCGGGATCGGGGACGTGGACGTACGCCCTCGGGGGAGCGCGCGCTGGGTGAGGGCGTGCGCGGTCAGCACCCGTCGGTTGCGGCCGAGGCTCGGCGGCAGCACCAGATAGGCGAGCCGGACGAGCCGCGGGTAGTGCTCGACGAGCGCGGCCTCGGCCTGCTCGACGTCGACGACCGGTCCTGAGGGGGGTGCGGGGCGTGGGGCTACATCCTGTGACTGCACGTTCAGCAAAACGAGCGAATCGTTGGATGGTCACCTGAGCCAGGGGAGGGTCCGGGGGTTCAGCGGCGAGTTACCGCTCCGGCTCGACCAGCGCCCGCGCGTAGTTCGCCATCGACCGCTGGTAGCGCGGCAGATGGGGCGCGAGCGCGCCGAGGACGAGGGAGAGGCCCTCACGGTCCCGGCCGAGGCTGGACAGACACAGCGCGAGACAGGCACGTACGGCGTCGTCCAACTCGTCCGAGGGAGCGTCCAGTTCGGGTGTCAGCAGCTTGACGCCCTCCTCCGCCCGCCCGGTGTTCCGCAGCGAGCTGGAGAGCTGGATCTTGGCCCGCCGGACCTTGTATCCGCTGTACTCGCTCAGCCCGAGCGCCAGTGCCTCCCGGTACAGCGGCACGGCCCGGTCCGAGTGGCCTGTGGAGTCCCAGGCGCAGGCCCGCTCGAAGGGGCCGAGGGGGCTGCCGGCGGGCAGCTCGGAGACGAGGGTGTCGATCACTGCGCGGAAATCCGCGGAGTGCTCCTCCTCATAGTCGTCGAAGGTGGCCCAGGCGGCGGCCGTACGCTCTTCCCAGTCTTCGTTCACCGGCTCACTCTCGCACAGGTGTGCAGCGGGATTCCCGCCGATTTGAGCGGGGCGCGCGTGGGAGCCGTATCGAAGACGAGGCCTCTTGCCGGGGCTCTCTGCGGCATGGGCCGAAAACACTCGGCGCCGGAACGACCGGAGGAACGACTGATGAGGTTGACGCGAACGAAACTTGCGGCGGCCGGAGCCGTGGCGGTGCTGGGGCTGGCGCTCACGGCCTGCGGGGGCGGTGACGAGCACGCCGCCGGGCACGAGGCCACCGACGCGGTGCCGGTCGCCGCGACCGGCAGCCTCGAACACCTGGCGAGCGAGGCGGGCTGCAAGCCGAACATGCAGACGGACGCGGACACGATCCGCCAGGCCATCTGCAAGAACTCGGATGGCAAGTTCGTCCTCGCGACGTTCGCCACCGACCGTGGTCAGCGTGAGTGGCTGAACGGGGCGAAGGACTATGGCGGCTACTACCTCGTCGGCCGCAAGTGGGTCGCCGTCGGCGAGGAGAAGACGGTCACAGCACTGCGCGGCACGCTCGGCGGGACCATGGAGGAGGGGTCCGCTCACATGAATCCCGGTGGCAGCCACAACCGCAGCGGTCACAGCAGCTGACCGCACGGCTCCGGGGCAGCACGGCTCCGGAGCAGGCTCGTGCGCAGTGCTCCTGATGGCCTGTGCATCCTTGGTGCGACTGGGTATCACGGGGTGGTGCTCAGTGTGGTGTGATCAGGTTTTTGTGGCACTTTCCGGTGACTGTGCGTTTGTGAGGTGCAGGAGCATGGTGGTGCGCCCGGTAGCGGCCCACGGTCCACCGGCAGGCATCCACACCCCGCCCAGCACGACGGACCGCTTCCCCGCATCCAGGAAAACCCAGGATCGCCCAGGGAACCTCAGCTCATCAGCGACGCTCGGGGAAGCAAGCAAAAGCCGGCGGTGGGGAATCCCACCGCCGGCTTCCTGGTTGGTCAGTGCCGGTTTCCTAGCTGGTCACTGGCAGTTCTGACCGCTGTTGATGCAGTTGACCATCTCGTTCATCGTGTTCTCGTCGAAGAAGTTGATGAAGTCGTTGTGGTCGGTGATCGGCTTGTGCAGCTGGTCCGGGAAGGAGTCCACCGCGAACGGGTTCACGACCTGTCCGTTGTTGATCTGCGGGGCCTGAACGTCGTAGACCAGACGGACCTGAAGCTGGGGGATGGCCTGGAAACCGTTCGAGCAGCTACCGTCCGCCTCCACGAAGTCCACGTGGGTGCGGTGGTTGGCGCTGTCGATGTTCTGGCCGTCCCAGCAGCTCTGGAAGAAGGACGTCCGTACCACCGAGCTGCCCTCGGGGCAGATCGGGTACTTGTCCGTCAGTTGCCGGTCCTCGAAGCCGGTGCAGCTCCAGTTCGTGTTGGCGTTGTTCAGGCCGTTCACGAAGGACTTGGCGTCACCGGTGATGATGCGCAGGGCCGTCGGCATCGCGACGACGTCGCTCTTCTTGTTGCCGACGAACTTCAGCTGCGCCTCGCTGGTCTGGAGGATCGTGCCGGCGTTGCCGTCCTGACCGCCACCGGGGGCGTTCGCGTCGATGTCGTTCTGGCCGTCCTGCACACGCAGCACCGGCCAGAAGTACGACGACTTGTCGCCCTGGTTCTGGCACGTCGTGTTGCCGTTGGCCAGGTCCTCGTCGCTCGCGAACGCGTTGTTGGCCTGGTTGCCGACGTAGTCGTGCTGGTGCTGCGCACCGTTGCTGACACCGGGAGCGACGATCACGTTGTCCGAGTTGCGGTTCTCGTTCTCGTTGGTGCCACAGTTGGAGGTGAACGTGCCCGTCGAACCGGAGTCCCCGTTCGCGGGGAGCCCGTTTCCGTTCACGCCCTGCGGGCCGCCGTTCGGCTGAACCTGGGTGATGTCCTGGAAGTCGGCAGCCACCGGGCCGTTGCCGGCCTGACCGCCGTTGCCCTGGTCCTGGCCGTCATTGCCCTGGTCCTGACCGTCGTTGCCCTGGTCCTGACCATCGTTGTTCTGGTCCTGACCGTCGTTGTTCTGGTCCTGACCATCGTTGTTCTGGCCGTTGCCGTTGTCGCCGTCGACGACCTCCGGCTGCTCGGCCGGCACACCCGTGCACCCGGCAAGCTGGTCGACTCCTCGCGGAGCCTTACCGCCCACACGCTTGATGTTGATGCTGATGCGGTCGATGGTGGCTACCCGCTTGGACTTCAGCGGGCCGAGGATGGCGTTGTTGACGTAGCCGGCGTCCCCCGCCTGAGCCTGGCGCGTATCTGCGAGACGCTTGTAGGCCTCCGTGACCTGCTGGTCGAGCCGCGCCAGCTCCTGGTCGACGCCCTTCCGAGCCTTGCGCGGCACATCGGTGAGCTGCTGGCCGACATCCGGGCAGTCGATCGTCGCGACCTGCGTGGCGGTGGCCTTGGTCTGGTTCTGGGCCCCGTTCTTCGTTTCGTGAGCCGAGGCGTAGAAGTTCGCCCAGACAAGTCCGCCTCCACCGATCGCGAGGGCCGCGGATGCGGCCACGGCGCGAACGGCCAGCGGCGAACGTCGTTTTCGAGTGTTGCGTCCCATGGAACTCCTCTGACTTCCTTGCGGGGCAGCGAGGCGCCCGACAGGAGTGAAGCGGCTCCCATACATACGCAGTGGGTCCCAGGAGTGTTCAGCCGCCTCAGAGATTGATGAGAGATTCGAGGGATAATTCAGCCCCAACTTGGGCACTGGCACCGGGAGTTGTGGTGACGTCACGGCAAGTGCTCGACACGGGGGCTGTTTTCGTCGAGAGGTGGCCGCATTCGTCGAGTTTCATTGAGTTTTCAGCGACCGTGGTCAAGATGAGCGAGAACCGCCAGGACGCGCCGGTTGTCGTCTCGGAGACCTCAAGTCCGAGTTTGGCGAAAATGCTGGACGTGTGTTTGCCGATGGCCCGTTCTGGCGACGAGCCGCTCCGCGATCGCCGCGTTCGACCGCCCCTGCGCCATCAGCTCCCGCACCTCCCGCTCGCGGGGCGTCAGCCGCCCCAGCGGCCGGTCGTCCGCCGCCTGCCGGGACAGCAGCTGCTGGATCACCTGCGGATCAGCGCGGTCCCGCCCGCCGCGACCCGTCGTACGGCGTCGATGGACTGGTCCGCGTCGAACACCCGGTCCTCGAGCAGATAGCCGACCCCGCCGTCGCCGTCGGCGAGCAGCTCACGCGCGTACAACTGCTCGACGTGCTGAGACAGTACGAGCACCGGCAGCCCTGGCCGGTTACGCCCCGGTCGGCACACCTAAGGGGCGAGCACCTTCGCCTCCGTCTCCGGGGCGAGCCCCACCGCCGGCCGGTCCGGTCGCTGGGGGGCCGTGCCGCCGATGCTCCGCAGCCAGGCCCAGGTGTCGGCGACCGTCTCGGCGACCGGCCGGCAGCGCAGGCCCGCCGCGACGGCAAGCGACACGTCCGCGCCGTGCAGGGCGTCGTACAGCTCGGTGTCCGGCGGCGCCCACACCGGCAGCTGTGTCCACGGCTGGATGCCCGCGTCGAGGACGACCCGCGAATCGGTCCAGCGCAGCTCGGCCGCGCTGCCGGTCACGCGCACGCACGCGTCGAGCAGCGCCCCCGTCGTGGTGTGCCCCCGCGGACCGGCCAGGTTGTACGCCCCGCCCAGCCCCCGCTCCACCGCGCCGAGGATCCACTCGGCGAGGTCGCGGACATCGACGTACTGGAGGGGAAGGTCGCGTGGACCGGGGGCGAGGACGGGACCGCCGCGGGCGATCCGGGTCAGCCACCACGGCAGCCGGCCGATGTTCTCGTACGGCCCGAGGATCAGCCCGCACCGCACGAGCAGCGCGCGTTCCGCGCCGAAGGCCGAGACGGCGGCCAGCTCGCCGCCCCGCTTGTCCCGCGCGTATTCGGTCCCCTCCGCGTCCGCGGAGGCGCCTTCCACGAGCGGGGCGTCCTCGGTGTACCCGGCGGGCGGAGCCCACGCGTACACGGAACAGCTCGACACGTACACATACCGCCCAGCGCGGTCGGCCAGCAGCCGCGCCGTGTCGCGGACGGCCCGCGGCGCCGCCGACCAGGTGTCGACGACGACATCCCACTCGCCGTCGCTCTCGGCGAGCGCCGCGAGCCCGTCCGCGGCGGTCCGGTCACCCAGCAATGACCGTGCCCCGGCAGGGGGTTCGTGCCGCCCCCGGTGGAAGACGGTCACGTCCCAGCCGCGGCCGAGTGCCGCCTCCACGATCGCGCGCCCCACGAACTCCGTACCGCCCAGCATCAGAAGCCTCATACGGGCGACTCTGCACGGACCGCCCGCCGGACGGAAAGGGAATCTGCTGACAGAAGATCTACGGTCCGCGGGTTACGGTCAACGCCCGGTCGGCGGCGTGTACTTGTACCCGACCCGCCGCACCGTCTGGATCGCCTGACGGTGCTGCGCGCCGAGCTTGCGCCGCAGTCGCGCGATGTGGACGTCGACGGTCCGCCCGTCGCCCACGTGCCCGTAGCCCCACACGGTGGTGACCAACTGGTCCCGGCTGTGGACCCGGTTCGGGTGCGCGACGAGATGCGCGAGCAGCTCGAACTCCAGGTAGGTGAGGTCGAGCGGCCGTCCGTCGACCTCGACGGTGCGCTGCACGGAGTCGACGCGGACGAGCGGGTTGTCGTCGGTGGCGGACGGCACCGGCTCGGGCCGGTCCGGCACGGCGATCGGCAACACGGGCTGCTGGTCGGCCGGTACGAGGACCAGATAGCCGATCATCGGCGGCTGGCCCGGCAGCACGGGCAGGGTGTGCGGAGGGGCGGGCAGCCAAGTGGCGCCCGGCGGCAGGAGGTCCGCGACATCGACCACCTCGTCCCGGTCGACGGCACGCAGTCGATGCCGTGCCGAACCGGTGGACGGAGCCGTCGCGGCGGAGGAGAAGGTACGAGTGTTCGCCATGAGAGGTCAGCTCTTTCGCGCGAGAAGTTCGTCGGGGAGTTCGACGACCGTGAGTTCGTGGTCTCGGTCGTCGAGGACGTACGTCGTGCGCGCTGGCCGAAGGCCGGGGTGTACGGCTTTAGAGGGCCGGCGCGTTCATCGCGCGGCAACACACCCGGTCGAAGTCATGGTGCTGACGGGAAGGCCAGAAGGGCTCGAGGTCGGGGCGACCCGTCGCGGTGTACTTCTGGAAGCTGGCCATGTCCCCATTGAAGCAGAAGCCGGAGCCGGGCAGGAGCCTCCGCGCCCGGGTTCTCACGGGACGGACGCTCTTGGCGTGGAATGGACGGCGGACAAGCGGAGAGGGCGCCCACCGGGATGGTGGACGCCCTCTCGACGAAGTGCGGGGGATCAGACCTGTCCGGCCTTCTCCAGCGCGGAGCAGCAGGTGTCGACGATCAGCCGCGTCACGACGTACGGGTCGACGTTCGCGTTCGGGCGGCGGTCCTCGATGTAGCCCTTGCCGTCCTTCTCGACCTGCCACGGGATACGGACCGAGGCACCGCGGTTGGAGACGCCGTACGAGTACTCGTTCCACGGGGCGGTCTCGTGCAGGCCCGTCAGACGGTCGTCGATGCCGGCGCCGTAGTTCTTGACGTGGTCGAGCGGCTTCGAGCCCTCGCCCAGCGACTCGCACGCGGTGATGATCGCGTCGTAACCCTCGCGCATCGCCTTCGTGGAGAAGTTGGTGTGCGCGCCCGCGCCGTTCCAGTCGCCCTTGACCGGCTTGGGGTCGAGGGTCGCGGAGACGCCGAAGTCCTCGGCGGTGCGGTAGAGCAGCCAGCGGGCCACCCACAGCTGGTCGGCGACCTCGAGCGGCGCCAGCGGGCCGACCTGGAACTCCCACTGGCCGGGCATGACCTCGGCGTTGATGCCGGAGATGCCCAGACCCGCCGTGAGGCAGTTCTCCAGGTGCGCCTCGACGACGTCACGGCCGAAGATCTCGTCCGAGCCGACGCCGCAGTAGTAGCCGCCCTGCGCGGCCGGGAAGCCGCCCTCGGGGAAGCCCAGCGGGCGCGTGCCCTTGAAGAAGGTGTACTCCTGCTCGATGCCGAAGATCGACTCCTGCGCGGCGAACTTCTCCGCGACCTCGGCCAGCGCGGCACGGGTGTTGGACTCGTGCGGCGTCATGTCGATGTTCAGGACCTCGCACATGACGAGGATGTCGTCGCCGCCGCGGATCGGGTCCGGGTAGGTGGCGACCGGCTTGAGTACGCGGTCGGAGGCGTGACCCTCGGCCTGGTTCGTCGAGGACCCGTCGAAGCCCCAGATCGGGAGCTCGGCACCCTTGGCGTCGTCGGCCAGTATCTTCGTCTTCGAACGGAGCTTGGCCGTCGGCTCGGTGCCGTCGATCCAGATGTACTCAGCCTTGAAGGTCACGGGCCACATCCTTCGGGGTGGGTCTTTGGGCGCACTGCGGGTGCTGCGGCGCTGCGGCACTGGGGCGCCGCGGTAATGCCCGGCAGTTTGTCAACAGGCGGTTTCCCGATCATTGCTCGAATGTGAACCCCGTGTTACCTGATGCCTCTGTGCTGCGGCTCACTCGCTGAGAGCGATTCGCGACCGCTATGGGCGGGCCGCTCCCGGAGCCCGTGTGTGTCGGCGTCCGTGCACCGTGATCCTCCCGCAGCGGGTGCGGCGGCTCGTATGCGATGGGTTTGCGGGCGCGCAGCCGTGGGGGAGCTGTCGATGTCGAGGCGGTGGTCCTGCCGCTCGTGGCCGCGAGCGGCAGGATCCGCGAGTCGTGTGCCGGGTGGCCGCCCGGCACACGGGCATCCTCAGCGGTCGTGGTGGCTGATCACCCCACCTTCTCGATCAGGGCCCTGCGGATCAGGAACTTGCCGGGCTCCCGTACCTGCTCGAACGCCGCGTTGTTCAACAGGGCGCAGCTGCCGGAGACCGACGTGACCTGCACGGTCGTCGACTTGTTGTTGTCCAGGTTCGTGACCTTGAGCGTCGTCCCGGCCGGGAACTGGTTGCTGGACGCGGCCGGGGCGCCGCCCTCGCCGGAGAGGGTGACGGTCGAGCCGACGCAGACCTGCGAGCCGGTGGCGCCGCCGCCGCCGCCACCGCCGGCGCCCTGGGTGGGTGCGGTGGTCTGCTGTTGCGCGGGCGGGGTGGTCTGCTGCGCGGGTGCGGTCGCCGCCGGCTGCGTGGCTTGGGAGTCCTGAGCCGACTCCCCGACCGTGCAGCCCGACGCCTTCTGCTGGACCTTGATCTGGGCGATGACCGCCTCGCGATTGGCGATCCGTGCGTCCGATTGGGCGTCGGGGTTGGCCCGTTGCCCGTCGATGAACGTCTGGTTGTTGCCGAGCGCGGTGGCCAGCCCCTGGCAGACCGTCGAGTTGGCCGCGTTCTGCACCGGGGCCGCGTTGGACGTGGCCGCCATGGCGAAGGCGCCGCCCCCGGCCACGGCCGCCGCACTGACCAGCAGCGCGAGCTTCTTCTTGGGGCTGAGAGTTCTCCTACGCGACATGCGCGCCTCCTGTCCCCGGCCGCCTCCATCGGCGTCCGGATGTGATCCGTACGCCGCTATGTACGAGATGCCGAACAGGGCCGCTCAACGGCTCACACGAGTCACTGGAGTGACCTGGGTCACAGGGAGGGTGCCTACCGGGACAAGACGTCCCGTACCGCCTCCTCGGTGCGGGCCACGACGGCCGTCCCGTCGTCGGCGGTGATGATCGGCCGCTGGATGAGCTTCGGATGCTCGGACAGCGCCTTGATCCACCGTTCCCGTGAACTGTCGTCCCGCGCCCACGACTTCACTCCGAGGTCTTGGGCGACGGCCTCCTGGGTCCGGGTGATGTCCCAGGGCTCGAGCCCCAGCCGGTCCAGCACGTCCCGGATCTCGTCCTCGGTCGGTACGTCCTCCAGGTAGCGGCGCACGGTGTAGTCAGCGCCTTCCGCGTCGAGCAGGCTGATGGCGCCGCGGCACTTCGAACAGGCCGGATTGATCCAGATCTCCATGCCTCACATGGTACGAGCCCGAGTGGTGTTGTTCGAATTCCTGCCGTCTCATGCGCACCTCGCGAACCAGGTGTGACGCAGTGGCAATTCCCTTTCCCACCTGGACGTTTGGTGGGACTTCGGGCTCCCTGGATGTCAGTGGCAGCCAGTAAACTGGAAGCAGTGTTCGAGGGTGTCGCCGGGAGGTCCGGACGGTGCCCTGACCGCGACAGGAGGATGCCCGTGCCCGCTGCCGCACTGAAGCCGCTGCCTACCCAGTCCACGTCGAAGAGGGCGGTCCTGATGGACCTGCCGTACGAGCCCGTGGAGAAGCGCCCGCTGCCGCCGGGGCGTGCGCGTGAGTGGTACGTCACGCACAACCGTCGGCTCAAGGCGATGCGCCTCGCGATCGCTCTGCTCGACTCCGGTGTCTATGTGCCGAATCAGGCCCGCAACGAGAAGATACGCAGCACCGCGGAACTCATCGGTGTCCATCCGCCGTCGGACACCACGTGCCACATGGTGCGGGCGTTGATGCGTTACTCGCGCTGAGCGCGGGGTCGGTGCCGGGGGCGGCGGGGGCGGGTTTCTTCGCCCCCGCCGCCCCTACCCGTCCCATCCCGTTCCTGGGGGCTGCCGCCCCCAGACCCCCGCTTCGGCCTGGACGGCCTCGTCCTCAAACGCCGGACGGGCTGAGATGTCGGGCGGAGCCCCCAAGGCCCGCCCTCCCGGCCTCACCCGATTGCCGCAGCCGGAATGCGCCCTCCCCGTGGACGGCCTTGACTTGAGACAACCGCAGTTGATGCGACCGCTGCCGACGCCACCGCGAGGTGCGGAATCCGCAGGAGCAAGCCGGGAGACGTGATGGCGAGGCACGGGATACGAGGGCTGAGCATACGACGGCTGAGCGTACGAGGACCGATCCTGGGGGCGGCCACCGCCGCCGTCCTGGCCGCGTCGCTCACCGGCTGCACGGACGACACCAGCACCCCCTCCGACGCCGCCTCCCAGGCCGCCTCCGCCGCCTCCTCCCTCGCTTCCGAGGCCGCGGAGGCCCTGGCCTCCGCCACCGCCGAGGCCGGCCGCAGGCTCGACGAGTTCAAGAACGGACTGGACGCCAAGGACGAGGTGCGGCTCGGCGACCGAGTGGGCACCGACTCCGACGGCCGCTCCACCGTCGACGTCACCGTCACCAACCCCACGTCCTCGCCCAAGACGTACGTCGTCCAGGTCGACTTCCGCGACCGGAGCGGCAACCTCCTCGACGTCGCCGTCGTCACGGTGGACGACGTCGCCGCGGGCGCCACGAAGAACGCCACCGCCCGCAGCACCCACCAACTCACCGGAGACGGTGACGGTGACAATGACGGCGCGATCACGGCCGACGTCGCCCGTGCCGTGCGGAACTGACCACCGTGGCCCAGCACAGCGCCCCCGCCACCAACGACCGGGCCACCGACCGGGCCACCAACGACCGGGCCGCCCGCGGCAGGGCGGCCCGCAAACGCGTCTCCCGTTCCGATCACGCCACCTGGATCCCCGCCGTCGACCGCCCCGATCCCGTCGCCGTCCTGGAACGGCAGGCCAGGGACCGGCTGCAGGAACTGCTGCCGATCCGGTACGGGCGGATGACCGCGTCGCCGTTCGCCTTCCTGCGCGGAGGCGCCGCCGTCATGGCCGCCGACCTCGCGGCCTCACCCCACACCGGCCTCATGGTGCAACTGTGCGGAGATGCCCACCTCCTCAACTTCGGCCTGTACGCGTCTTTGGAGCGTGCCCTGCTCTTCGACCTCAACGACTTCGACGAGACGTATCCGGGCCCCTTCGAGTGGGACGTCAAACGGCTCGCGGCCAGCGTCGCGGTGGCCGCTCGCGAGAACGGGCACAGGGAGACGCGGGTGCACCGCGCGGCCGAGGCCGCGGCCGCCGAGTACCGCAAGGGCATGCGGCGGCTCGCTGGGCGGGGCGAACTGGCCGTCTGGTACGAGCGCATCGACGCCGACCGACTGCTCCCGCTGGTCCGCTCCGCCCGTAACCGGCGGCGCGTCGAGTCGAGCCTCACGCACGCCCGCCGCCGCACCAGCCTGCACGCGCTGGGCAACCTCACCGAGACCGTCGACGGACGGCGTCGCATCGTTCAGGATCCGCCCCTGCTCGAACCGGCCGGAGCCCCCGACATGGCGGCACTGCGCAAGATCTTCAGCGACTACCGCTCCACCCTCACCGAGGAACGCCGCCTCCTCCTCGACCGCTACCGTTTCGTGGACGCCGCCCGCAAGGCCGTCGGCGTCGGCAGCGTAGGCACCCGCTGTTTCGTCGTGCTGCTCGCCGGACGGGACACGGACGACCTGCTGTTTCTGCAGATCAAGGAAGCCACCAGGTCCGTACTCGAAGAACATCTGCCCAGCGGTCCGTACGTCCACCCCGGCCACCGTGTCGTCGCGGGTCAGCGGCTGTTGCAGGCGGCGAGCGACGTTTTCCTCGGCTGGATGACCGGCCCGCAGGGACGCGCCTTCTACTGGCGGCAGCTGCGCGACATGAAGGGCTCCGCGGACGTCGCCGGCATGACCCCGGACAGCCTCCTCGAATACGCCCGCCTGTGCGGCGCCGCCCTGGCCCGCGCCCACGCCCGCTCCGGCGACCGGATCGCCATCGCCGCGTACCTGGGCGGCACCGACACCTTCGAACGCGCCGTCGCCGACTTCGCCCTGCGCTACGCCGACCAGAACGCGAAGGACCACGCGGTACTGGTCGCGGCGGTGGCCGCGGGCGTGGTCACGGCGGCCCCCGGACTCTGAGGCCCGCACGGCCCCAGTAAGCCGGTGGGCGCCGCGCGGCCCCGTGTCCTCAGCCGTACAGGTCCAACAGCCCGGCCACGTACGCCGTGAGCCGTTCGCCCAGCACGTCGGGGGTCAGCTCCGCGCGCCCCAGCTCCCGCCACGGCACCGCGAGCTTCTCGGCGTCGGGGGAGTAGGCCAGGGCGTCCAGCAGGCGCCAGAACAAGTGGCTGTCGTCGTCGGCCGGTCGGCGTCCCCCGTGCGCCTCGTACCGCTCGCGGAATCCCAGCCCGTACGCCTCTCCGTGCAGCAGCGCCAGGGCCGTGGAGCAGTGGGCGACATCCAGATCCGCCGGCCCCCACGAGGTCTCCACCCAGTCGACGACCCCGCTGATCCGCAGGGTGTCGCCCGCGCCGCTGAACAGCACGTTCCCGGGGTGGAAGTCCCGGTGCAGGAAGCATCCTTCGTACGCGGGAGGTTCGCGCCGGATCACGTCCACGGCCCGGTCCCACAGGGCACCCGCCGGTGTGCGGACGCGCTCGGGCGACGTCCACGGCTGGTAGACGCGCGGCCGATTCTCCGGAACCACCGCGTGAATGCGGACGAGCTGACGCGCCAGCAGGTCGATCCGCCGCTCCAGATCGTCCTCGTCGACCCGCACCGAACCCGGCAGCAAGGACATCAACAGCGAGGGATGGTCGCAGTGTTCGGCGTCGGCGTCGACGGCGTACAGCTCGGGCGCGGGCACGTCCTGATACGGGGCGAGCAGGGTGAGAACGGACGCCTCGCGGGCCAGCAGCCCCGGAGCGTGCCGCCGGAAGAAGGGCTTCACGAACGACCGCAGCACCAGCCCCGTACCGTCGTCGAGGGTGAGCCGGCGCATCTGTGAGCTCCAGCCGCCGCGCAGCGCGACGCTCTCCCGTACACTCCCGCCGCCGTCCGGCAGCCGCTTGGCCACCCAGCCCCGGGTCGCGGCCCATCCCCGCTCGGCCAGCCCCACGAGCACGGCGTCCACGAACCGCTGCCGGTCGGCGGCGTGATCGCGGAACCACAGGCCCACCATGTGGTCGGCGTCCGGGAGTTCGAGCAGGGTGAACTGGGCGTGGGTGGTGAGCGCGTCCGTCACGGCCTCGGTGACGGCGGGCGGGATCACGGCGTCGGTGCCGGGTACGGCGAGCACCGCACGGCCGTCGTACTCGCGCAGCACGTCGAGCGCGGGAGCGTCCCGCCAGCTGTCCGGCGTACGGATGATCTCGCTGAAGCGACTGTCGCCCTCGCCGAACGGAACCGGCCAGGCCGCCGCGTCGTACACCGCGGGCGCGCACAGCCCCAACGCCACCACCCGCTGCCCGTAGTGCCCCGCGAGATCGGCCACCGTCTGGCCGCTCATGCTGAACCCGACGAGGATCAGCGGACCGCCTGCGGGCACCTGGGCGTCGATGACGGCGACGGCCTGCTCGAAGCGTCCGCGCAGGCTCAACTCCCGTAGCTCGCCCGAGCTTTCACCGTGTCCGGAGAAGTCGAAGGCGAGGCCTCGGCAGCCGCGCGCGACGAACTCCTCGAGCAGCGGGACCAGCCGCTCCTTGCTGCCGTTGCCGGCACCGTGCAGCAGGACGGCGGTGGCCGGGGCCTCATGGTCATCACCGCCACCACCGCCGCTGACACAGCTCAGTCGTTCGCCGTCGTGGTCGTGCGTGAAGGAGGAGAGCATCCCCCATTCACGCACAGCCGTCCGGTCGGTCGCTCAGGAGGCGGAGTATCGCTTTCGATCTTCGCCCGCGAGGCCGCTGCCGCGTCGCGCAGCGCGTCCTCCTGCCCCTGGCTCGGCGAGGTCCGCACCGACTGGTAGCCATGCCGGAGGGGGCGCAGTCCGGAGAAATTCGGATGCGGGCGTTCTCCTCCCGTCCTTACGCTGGACAGGCGTCCCGAAGCCGCTGGACATCGCTTCCCGCCGGACAGGCATCAGGTGGCGGACTCAGGGCTACTCTCTACGCACCGACGGACGGGCACCCACCCCCCAGTGCCCCGTCGGCACATCCACCCATCCAGACCCAGTCATCCACGCACACAAGGAGTCCCGTCATGGGCACCTTGATCATTTCCGCGACCGCGATCCTGGTCGTCCTGGGCTTCTCGAACCACGTCCTGTGGCTCGCGGCGATCGCCCTGCTCTTCCTGTACGTCCGCCACGGCCGCACCGGAAGCGCGGCGAGCTCATCCGCGGCCCCCTCGGGCACGTCCGGTTCGCCGGCCCGTACGGACTCCAGCTACCGCGCGTACCGTCAGCGCCGTGACCAGCAGGCCAAGTGGGAGCGCCGCTACCGCCGCGAGCGTCCGCTGGAGGCCCGCCGCCAGAATCGCAAGCAGTAAGTAGTACCCCTGCAACAGCGGTACCCGGCACAACAGCGGTACCCGGCCCCGGATCACAGGCCCGGGGCGCCCCAGACGGGGAACCACCGGCTCAGGTCCTGCTCGATCCGCAGATCGTCGGCGAGCGCGGCCTTGATCTGCAATTCGAGCGCGTTGTCGCGCCGCCGGCCCGCACCGGCCGACGGCGCGAAGGGGTAGAAGGTCCCGCGCTTGTAGAGATAGACGAGCCCGAGCCGCCGCTGCCCGGCGGCCTCGCCCTTCTCGAAACCCACCACCGAACAGAGCAGCTGCGGCCCGAACCCGCTGCTCTCCAGCGCGCTGTTGACCGCGTGCAGATCGCTGACCAGTGCGGGCAGATCGTCGGGCGCACGCCGCGATACCAGCCACGAGTACCCGTACTCGTCCTGGGTGAGCTCCACCGGCGAATCGATGCGTGCCGCGTCCGCGTCGAGCAGTTCCCGCACGTCCCGGTGCGTCTGGGCGAAGGCCGCGCCCTCGACGGTGGCGAAGCACACCGCTCCCGTCCCGGTCGGAGTGAACCCGGTGGCGGCCTGCAGGGCCACGGCCGCCGACGGCAGCCCGAAGAGCTGGTCGAGATCGGGTGCGACGGCCTTGGTGCGTCCGAGCAGAATGTCCAGGATCCCCATGCTCAGGTGGCCTTTCCGGGCTTCGCCGCCTCGCCCAACTCGGCCGAGATACGCCCCAGCTGCTCGAGCCGCTGCTCCAGGCTCGGGTGGGTGGAGAAGAGCTTCGCGAACCCCGGCTCGGCGCCGAGGGCGGGCGTGAAGTAGAAGGCGTTGAACGCCTGCGCCGTCCGCAGATCCTTGGTCGGAATCCGCGCGATGTCCCCGGAGACCTTCGTCAGCGCGGACGCGAGCGCCGAGGGCCGTCCGGTGAGCAGGGCCGCGGCCCGGTCGGCGGCCAGTTCGCGGTATCGGGACAGGGCCCGGATGAGCAGGAAGCTGATCGCGTACACGGCCGCGGAGACGGCCAGCACCGTCACGAAGACCACCGCGGTGTTCTGGTCCCTGCGCCCTCCGCCGAGGAGCTGCGAGTAGAAGGCGAACCGCACGATCAGCCCGGCGATCACCCCGAGGAACGAGGCCACGGTGATCACGGCGACATCCTTGTGCGCCACGTGCGACAGCTCGTGCGCGAGGACACCTTCGAGCTCGTCCGGCTCCAGCCGCCGCAGCAGCCCGGACGTCACACACAGCACCGCGTGATCGGCGTTCCGCCCGGTCGCGAACGCGTTCGGCATGTCCAGATCGGAGACGGCCACGAGCGGCTTCGGCATGTCGGCCACGGCACACAGCCGGTCGACGACCCCGTGCAGCTGCGGATACTCCTCCCGCTCCACGATCCGCCCGCGCATCGCGTACAGCGCGATCCGGTCCGAGAACCAGTACTGCGCGCCGAGCATCCCGGCCGCGACGACCACGACCAGCACCCAGGACTTCAGCAACACGATCAACGCGGCGACGAACGCCACGTACAGCAATCCGAGCAGAAACATCGTGATCGTCATCCGCACGGTCAGCCGTCGATCGCTCCGGAACCGGCTCTGCATCATGCATCACCCCGCACTCAGGCACTCGTCCCGATTCCATTGTGCGCCCGCGCTGCCCCATGAACGGGCCCCGAACGGCTCCACAGGGAGCAAAGAACCGCCCGGACAAAGAACCGCTGCAACGACGGAGCCCCGCCACCACCCGAAGGCGATGACGGGGCTCCGTACGAAAGACGAAAGCCGGGTCGGCTCACACGTCGTAGTACAGCTCGAACTCGTGCGGGTGCGGACGCAGCTGGAGCGGCGCGATCTCGTTCGTGCGCTTGTAGTCGATCCACGTCTCGATCAGGTCGGACGTGAAGACGTCGCCCGCGAGCAGGAACTCGTGGTCGGCCTCGAGGCGGTCCAGGACGGCCGGGAGCGAGGTCGGGACCTGCGCGACGCCCGCGTGCTCCTCGGGAGCCAGCTCGTAGAGGTCCTTGTCGATGGGCTCGGCCGGCTCGACCTTGTTCTTGATGCCGTCGAGGCCCGCGAGGAGGAGCGCCGAGAAGGCGAGGTACGGGTTGCCGGAGGAGTCGGGCGCGCGGAACTCGACGCGCTTGGCCTTCGGGTTCGAGCCCGTGATCGGGATACGCATCGCAGCGGAACGGTTGCGCTGCGAGTAGACCAGGTTGACCGGAGCCTCGAAGCCGGGAACCAGACGGTGGTACGAGTTCACCGTCGGGTTCGTGAAGGCGAGGAGGGAGGGGGCGTGCTTGAGGATGCCGCCGATGTAGTAGCGGGCGGTGTCCGAGAGGCCCGCGTAGCCCGCCTCGTCGTAGAACAGCGGGTCGCCGTTGCTCCACAGCGACTGGTGGACGTGCATGCCCGAGCCGTTGTCACCGAAGATCGGCTTCGGCATGAAGGTCGCGGTCTTGCCGTTGCGCCAGGCGACGTTCTTCACGATGTACTTGAAGAGCTGGAGGTCGTCGGCCGCGGCGAGCAGCGTGTTGAACTTGTAGTTGATCTCGGCCTGACCGGCGGTGCCCACCTCGTGGTGCTGGCGCTCGACCTGGAGGCCGGACTTGGCCAGTTCCAGGGAGATCTCGGCACGCAGGTCGGCGAAGTGGTCGACCGGCGGGGTCGGGAAGTAGCCGCCCTTGTAGCGGACCTTGTAGCCGCGGTTGTCCTCCAGCGCACCGGTGTTCCAGGCGCCCGCCTCGGAGTCGATGTGGTAGAAGGCCTCGTTCGACTTGGTGTCGAAGCGCACGCTGTCGAAGACGTAGAACTCGGCCTCGGGACCGAAGTACGCGGTGTCGGCGATACCGGTCGACGCGAGGTAGGCCTCGGCCTTCTTCGCCACGTTGCGCGGGTCACGGGAGTACTGCTCGCCCGTGATCGGGTCGTGGATGAAGAAGTTGATGTTGACCGTCTTGTCGCGGCGGAAGGGGTCGACACGCGCGGTGGACAGGTCGGCGCGGAGGGCCATGTCGGACTCGTGGATGGCCTGGAAGCCGCGGATCGAGGAGCCGTCGAAGGCGAGCTCCTCGGTGGGGTCGAAGATCTCCGCCGGCAGCGTGAAGTGCTGCATCACACCCGGCAGGTCGCAGAAGCGGACGTCGATGAACTTGACGTCCTCGTCCGCGATGAACTTCTTGGCTTCGTCGGCGTTCTGGAACATCCAGCTCCTCCTACTCCCGCCCACAGTGGACCGGGGTGGTAGTTCGTTCGTGCGGCCAGTGCGGTGGCACACGCTGATCCCGACACTAGGGACGGGTGATTTCTCAAGCGTGACCCATTTGTTTCGCCCAAGTTAACCGAACCTGTTCGGCCGGGCCCCTCCTGTCCGTATGCCAAAACGGGCGCAGTACGGTGGACGGGTGGACAACAGGCAAGCAATCGGATCGTGGCTCTCCGGACCCCGCGCGGCCTTGGAGGACGCGGGCGCCGACCTCGGATACCGGGGCGAGCAGCTCGGACTGCCGGAGCACGGCCCCGGCTCCATCGCCCGCCCGGGACGCCGCCTAGGCGCCCTCGCCGTCGACTGGGCCCTGTGCCTGTTGATCGCATACGGGCTGCTCACCGACGGCTACGACGCGGCGACCGGCAACTGGGCCCTGCTCGTCTTCCTCGTCCTCGGCATCCTCACCGTCGGCACGGTCGGCTTCACCCCCGGCAAGCGCCTGTTCGGCCTGCGGATCGTCCCCGAGGGCGGCGGCCGGCTGAACCCCCTGCGCGCCGTGCTGCGCACGCTGCTGCTGTGCGTCGCCGTCCCGGCGCTGATCTGGGACCGCGACGGCCGAGGACTCCACGACCGGCTGGCGCGCACCATCGAGGTGCGGATCTAGCACTTCCCGTACGACGATCCAGTGCTTCTCGTACGACGAAGGGGGCGCCCGGAGAGATCCGGGCGCCCCCTTGCGTGTCGGAGGGATATCAGCGGGCCTTCGGCCCGCCACCGCGTGGCATCCGCATGCCCTTGGGCATCGGACCCTTGGGAAGCGGCATATTGCTCATCAGGTCGCCCATCGCACGCAACCGGTCGTTGGTCGTGGTGACCTGCGGGCCGCTGAGCACGCGCGGCAGCTTCAGCATCGTCGTGCGGAGCTTCTTGAGCTCCACCTGACCCTCACCGGTGCCCACGAGCACGTCGTGCACCGGCACATCGGCGACGATCCGCGCCATCTTCTTCTTCTCGGCGGCCAGCAGGCTCTTCACCCGGTTCGGGTTGCCCTCGGCCACCAGCACGATGCCGGCCTTACCGACCGCGCGGTGCACCACGTCCTGGCTGCGGTTCATCGCCACCGCCGGAGTCGTGGTCCAGCCCCGCCCGATGTTGTCCAGCACGGCCGCGGCTGCGCCCGGCTGGCCCTCCATCTGCCCGAAGGCGGCTCGCTCGGCCCTGCGCCCGAAGACGATCGCCGACGCGAGGAAGGCGAGTAGCAGACCGAGAATGCCCAGGTAGTACGGGTGGTCGATCAAGAGGCCGATCGCGAGGAAGACACCGAAGGTGACGATTCCGACTGCCGCGAGTACAAGACCGATCTTGGAGTCGGCCTTGCGAGTCATCTTGTAGGTCAGAGCGATCTGCTTGAGTCGCCCGGGGTTCGCAGCGTCCGCTGCAGTTTCCTTCCTCGCCATGCCACGAAGTCTACGTGGCCCGACAAGCGCCGACGACGGCAGTGTCCGGGCGGACGGCGGCAGTGCCCGCCCAGGGACCGGCGACGGTCACGAACGCGTCGCCACGGCCTCCAGCACGCGCTGCGCCTCGACCCGGTCCTTGGCGCGGCGGCGGTCCTCCAGGACGGAGGTCCAGGCGTTGCGGCGAGCGGTGCGCTGACCGCCGCTCATGAGCAGCGATTCGACGGCACGGAGTGCATCGGTGAGCGACGGGATGGCGGTGGCGCGTACGGGCGCGGCCTGCATGATGGAGGTCCCCCCTAGGGATGGCGGCTCTGGATGGGGTTGTACGTGGCGTAAGACCAGGGTCACTGATTGGTGTTACCAGGGCATGACCGACCGGTCAAACACCAATGAAGCCTTGACGCAGCAGGCCCCGTCCTTGACGCGGCCCTGACGGGCGCCCCAGCTGCGGGGACGGGTGGGACCGCATCGAACGAGCCAGTGTTGAGGGGGAGTTGCTTGTGCGCCGATTCACACACGAGAGGTGGCACTGAGTGCCACCTCTCGGGTTGTACGGTGTGTCGGTCCGATGGGGCCGAACGGGTCATAGGGCGTGCTGTACGTCGCCTCAGACCGCCTGCGAGGCGACGTAGGCGCCCCGCTTCTCGATCGCCATCTGGTAGAGCCGGCCGGCCCGGTAGGAGGAGCGGACCAGCGGGCCCGACATGACGCCGGAGAAGCCGATCTGCTCGGCCTCGTCCTTCAGCTCCACGAACTCGTGCGGCTTGACCCAGCGCTCCACGGGGTGGTGGCGCACGGAGGGACGCAGGTACTGCGTGATGGTGACCAGCTCGCAGCCCGCCTCGTGCAGCTGGCGCAGCGCCTCGCTGACCTCCTCGCGGGTCTCGCCCATGCCGAGGATCAGGTTCGACTTCGTGACCAGACCGTAGTCACGGGCCTCGGTGATGACCTTCAGTGAGCGCTCGTAGCGGAAGCCCGGGCGGATGCGCTTGAAGATCCTCGGGACCGTCTCGACGTTGTGCGCGAAGACCTCGGGGCGGGAGGAGAAGACCTCGGCGAGCTGGGCGGGCTCGGCGTTGAAGTCGGGTGCGAGCAGCTCGACCTTGGTGCGGCCGCTCTCGCGGTTCGCGGTCTGTGCGTGGATCTGGCGGACCGTCTCGGCGTACAGCCAGGCGCCGCCGTCCTCCAGGTCGTCGCGGGCGACGCCGGTGATGGTCGCGTAGTTCAGGTCCATCGTGACGACGGACTCGCCGACGCGGCGGGGCTCGTCGCGGTCGAGTGCCTCGGGCTTGCCGGTGTCGATCTGGCAGAAGTCGCAGCGCCTCGTGCACTGGTCGCCGCCGATGAGGAACGTGGCCTCGCGGTCTTCCCAGCACTCGTAGATGTTGGGACAGCCGGCCTCCTGGCAGACCGTGTGCAGGCCCTCGCTCTTCACGAGGTTCTGCATCTTCGTGTACTCGGGACCCATTTTCGCCCGGGTCTTGATCCACTCGGGCTTGCGCTCGATGGGGGTCTGGGCGTTCCGGACCTCCAGGCGCAGCATCTTGCGTCCGTCGGGTGCGACTGCGGACACATCGGCTCCCTGTAGCTTCGATTCTTCGGCGTACACCAGGGTACGCCCGTGCGGTTCTCGGCCCCCGGGGTGGGCAACCTTGCGGACCGCGGGTGCATTCC
Source organism: Streptomyces sp. SD15 (assembly GCF_054462255.1). Taxonomy (NCBI): domain Bacteria; kingdom Bacillati; phylum Actinomycetota; class Actinomycetes; order Kitasatosporales; family Streptomycetaceae; genus Streptomyces; species Streptomyces sp. SD15. Next base: position 69,301 of record NZ_JBTLMO010000006.1, read on the forward strand.
CGGGGTTTCCTCGCCCCCGCCGCCCCTACCCTCCCCCAAGCTCTCGGCTTCGCTCGAGCAGGGGGGACCCCCATCGTCCCCTGGGAGCTCCGCCCCCAGACCCCCGTTCGGCCTGGACGGCCTCGTCCTCAAACGCCGGACGGGCTAAAAACCTTCAAGCGCCGCCCGGCATCATCCAGCCCGTCCGGCGTTTGAGGACGAGCCCTTCGGGCGAAGCGGGGGTCCAGGGGGCGCAGCGCCCCTGGCGGGGGTCTGGGGGCGCAGGCCCCAGGTAGGGATGGGACGGGTAGGGGCGGCGGGGGCGAGAAACCGGTCGGCCCGCTACGCCGACGCCCGCTCCACCACCCGCGGCGCCAGCTCCGCGTTCTCCAGCACATCTCGCAGGTGCCGCTCGGCAACGGGCAGCACCTCGCCGATGGTGAGGTCGCGTCCCAGCTCGTACGCCAGCGACGTCACCCCCGCGTCACGGATCCCACACGGGATGATCTTGTCGAAGGAGGACGTGTCGGGATTCACATTCAGGGCGAACCCGTGCATGGTGACCCCCTTGGCGACACGGATGCCCATCGCGCAGATCTTGCGGTCCTCGCGCCGCTGCCCGGCGTTGGAGGGCGCGTACTCCGGACCGTTGAGCCGCGGGTCGAACTCCTCGTCGGTCAGCCGCGGGTCGAAGTCGAGGGAGAGTCCGCCGAGCGAGGGGCGCGGGCGCTGGTCCACCGGGTCGCCGAGGACCCAGACGCCCGCCCGGCCCTCCACCCGGCTGGTCTCGACGCCGAACTCCGCGCAGACGCGGATCATCGCCTCCTCGAGGCGGCGCAGATGCGCCACCACGTCGACCGGGCGCGGGAGCTTCTGGATCGGGTAGCCCACGAGCTGGCCAGGGCCGTGCCAGGTGATCTTGCCGCCGCGGTCCACGTCCACGACGGGGGTGCCGTCGAGTGGGCGCTCGCTGTCCGCCGTGCGCCGGCCCGCCGTGTAGACGGGCGGGTGCTCGAGGAGGAGACAGGTGTCGGGGATCTCGTCCAGGAAGCGGGCAGCGTGCACACGGCGCTGCTCGTCCCAGGCCTCCTGGTACTCGACGGCCTCGGCACCGAATCCCATGCGGACGAACCGCAACTCACTCACGGCAAGCGCCTCCCTAGCAACCCGCTCCAGAAACCGTTGTCCGGTACGCGAAAGAACCTTTCGTCAGGTACGTAACGCGCCCACGCCACTGTACGTCCGGGCTCTGCCCGTCAGCCCAGGGGCCAATCCTCACACGATCGGATGAATAGACACCAAAGTGTGCGATCACGTGCTCACGCTCCGCTACATTCGCGCAGTCCATGAGGCCATAAGGGCTGCTCACAGGCAATCCGGGCACGAAGTGGGGCCCGGAAGGCAGGAGACCGCACCGCAGATGACGGAACGACCCGCGCAGCGCACTCCCAACCGCCAGCTCGCCGCGCTCATCACAGAAGCGGGGTTCTCCAACGCAGGTCTCGCCCGTCGCGTTGACCAGCTCGGGCTCGAACACGGCCTCGATCTGAGATACGACAAGACATCGGTGACCCGGTGGCTGCGCGGGCAGCAGCCACGAGGGACCACCCCCGCACTCATCGCCGAGGTGTTCACCCGCCGCCTCGGCCGCCGGCTCAGCGCCCAGGACCTCGGGCTCGACGCGTGCGCGCCGGTCTACGCGGGCCTCGAGTTCGCCGCGACCCCCGAGGAGGCCGTCGACATCGTCAGCGGGCTGTGGCGCAAGGACTCCGGCAGCCACGCCGAGCTGCGCAAGATCGCCTTCACCCCGGCGGGACTCGTCGTCCCCAGCCGGGACTGGCTGATCGGAAGGGCCGACGACCGAGTCGGCCGCGGCGACCCGACGAGCGCCCGCATCCCCGCACCGGGACGGCCCGCTGTCCCCCGCCAGCGCCACCAGACCGAGCGCGGCCCCGGCCAACGGGTCACCGGCGGCGACATCGCCGCACTGCGCTCCGTCGGCGAACTCTTCCGCTCCCTCGACCACGCCTACGGCGGCGGCCACGCCCGCCAGGCCCTCGTCCGCTACCTGGAGCACGAGGCCGAGCCGATGCTGCGCGGCGCGTACGGCGAGCAGACCGGGCGGCGCCTGTTCGCCGCCGCGGCCGACCTCACCCGGCTGGCCGGCTGGACCTCGTACGACATCGCCGCGCACGGGCTCGCGCAGCGCTACTTCGTCCAGGCGCTGCGGCTGTCGCAGGCGGCCGGGGACCGGGCGTACGGCAGTTATGTCCTGGTGACGATGAGTCGGCAGGCGGTCTACCTCGGCCACGGGCGCGAGGCCGTGCAGCTCGCCCGGGTCGCACAGCAGGGCGTCGGCTCGGCCGCGCCGCCCGTGGTGCAGGCACTGCTGCACTCCGTCGAGGCGCGCGGGCACGGGGTACTGGGGGAAGTGCGGGCCTGCACGGCATCACTGGTTCGCGCCGAGCGGGCCCTCGAATCCGCCCGGCCGGGGGATGAAGTCCCGTACTGGGCGCGGTTCTTCGACGAGTCGCAGCTCGCCGACGAGTTCGGGCACTGTCACCGGGACCTGCAGCAGTACCGGGCCGCGGCGCAGCACGCCGAGCGCTCGCTGCAGTTGCGGGCACCCGGGTTCGCGCGCAGTCGGCTGTTCTGCCGGGTGGTGCTCGCCTCGGCACGGCTCGGGCTCGGGGAGCTCGACCAGGCATGCCAGTTGGGCGCGGAGGCCGCGGGGCAGGCGATGGAGATGCGGTCGGTCCGGGCCATCGAGTACGTACGGGACTTCGAGCGGCGGCTCGAGCCGTACCGGGACGCGGCACCCGCGCGCGGGTACCGGGATCGGGTGGCGGCACTGGGCTGATCCTCAGGCCGCCGTCTCCAGGGTCTCCTCCGCGGTGGCCGGCCAGGCACCCAGGTCCATGAGAAGGGCGCGGGCGGCCCGGCGGCCCGAGTACAGGGCGCCCTGGACCGTACTGGTGTCGCGGTGGTCCCCGCAGACGTACAGGCCCGCCAGGAGGCGCACCGGGCGGCTCAGGTCGGCCGGCGGGGGCATCGCGGGGACCGCGTCGGGGGTGTGATGGACCGCGAGGAGCTCCCAGCGGGTCGTCGACGTCCCGTAGAGACGGGCCAGCTGGGTGCGGACCGCCGCGTCCAGATGGGCGGCGGCCGGGGGAGTGCCCAGCACGGTCGAGGAGATGAGGGCGCGTCCGGCCGGGGCGCGGGACGGGTCGACCTGGCTGGTGACCGCGGTGTGCGCCACCGGGCCGCTCCGGTCGGAGTCCAGGATCAGGGCCGGGTCGGTCAGCGGGGGCTCGTCCGTGGTGTGGTGCAGGACCGTCACCGGGTGGAACGCCGGGACGCGCAGACCGGGCAGCAGCCGGGCGGCGGCGCGGGCTCCGGTGGCGAGCAGGACGGCCCGGCAGGTGAGTTCGCCGTGGTCCTTCGTCGTCACCCTGGTCGTGGAGACCGCGGTGACCTGGACGCCCGTGTGGACGGTGCCCGGGGGAAGGGCGGCCGCGAGGAGTTCCGGCAGGGTGTCCGCGCCCCCCTCCGGCAGACACAGACGGCCCGACGCGAAGGCGTGCAGGGCGAGGTCCGCGCAGCGGCTGGAGGTGTCCAGGGCCGGGTCGCAGAGAAGCGCGGCGAGCAGCGGGCGCAGGAAGCCGTCGACCGCGCGGGGCGGCAGGCCCCGGGTGGTCAGTGCCTGTGCGGCGGAGAGGTCCGGGCGGGCGAGCAGACGCTCCGGCGGAGTGGCGGCGAGGCGGGCGAGAGCGGTGGCCAGACGGGTCTGGTCGAGGGAACCGCCGAGAGGTCCGGGCCTTCCCGGGACCCGTCCGGGCCTTCCCGGGACCCGTCCGGGCCTTCCCGGGGCCCGGCTCTGGCTCCGGGGTGGCCGTCCCGGGTCCCGGGACGGCCGGGCGGAGCCCAGGGGCAGGGGAAGGCGGGGGGCGCTTGCGAGGGCGCGTGCGGCGGTGAGTGCGCCCCTTGCGCGCCGGGGGGTGGTGGGGGCGCCGGCGCGGTGGTGGCGGCCGTCGCTGTGCAGCAGTACGCCCGGGGAGAACGGGCGCAGGGCCAGGGCGTCCAGGCCCGGAGTGCGGCGCAGCTCCGGGTACGAGGTGACGAGGAGCCGGCCTACGCGGTCGAGCCGGAAGCCGTCCACCTTCTCTGTCGACATGCGGCCGCCCACGGTGGGGGCGGCCTCCAGAACCGTGGTCGTGAGGCCTGCCCTCGTCAGGTGCTGGGCGGCCGCGAGTCCCGCGACTCCGGCCCCGACGATGACGACGTCCACGTCCGCTTGGCATACGGGCTTCAGCACGTGCCCCTCCTCGAGGTTTGCGCGGCCGGTGGGAACGTCATGCCCCCGACAGGCCTCTGGAATGCCCGAGTTCGGGTCGAGGGTAGGTGCGGTGGGCGTGGGGGGAAGCCGCGCGGGGGCCGTGCACGGGCGCATGGGGGAGCGGGCCGTGCGCCGGGAGGGGTCCGGGGCGGAGCCCCGGAAGGATGATGGGGGTCCCTCGAGCGGAGCCGAGAGCTTGGGGGAGGGTAGGGGCCGCGGTGGCGAGAAGCGTGGGTCACCGGCCTTGCAGCCGCGCCGCCAGTTGCCGGATCTCCGGAAGACGGGCCGTCAGCGCCGCGCCGGGACAGCTGGTCATGAAGCCGGCGTTGTGCCCGGCCAGAGTGGGCAGCACCGCCGCGGTCCCGGCGCTGTAACGACTGAGGCTGTTACTGGAGACGAGCCGGACGGTGGCCCGTGGATCGACATCCGACAGCCCCAGCTTCCACGCGGCGACCGCGGCGATCGCCTCGGTCATCGCACGCGGCACCGGCGTACCCGACGTAAACGTCCCGATGGCCGCGATCCCCGTGGTGCGGTGGTTGAAGCCCTGAGTGTGGGCACCGGTGACGGCCCGGTCGGCCCCGCCCGCGCGCCCCTCGTAGATGTTGCCGCAGCGGTCGACGAGGAAGTTGTAACCGATGTCGTCCCAGTTCCGGGCGCCGATCTGACCGGCGTAGAGGGAGCGGATGATGCGGGGCACGTCGGTGCAGGCGTACCCGTTGGGCGAGTCGGTGTGGTGCACGAAGACCGCGACGACCCGGTCGTCGTAGCGGGCGGGCGGCTGCGGGCGCGCGCTCTCGGCGTCCAGCCAGCGCGCCCGCGGCACAATGGCCGGCCGCACCGCGGGGTGCACGATCGCGGGCCGGGCGACGACCGCGCGGTCGGGACGGACCGTCGGCCGGTCCACCCCGGCCGCGCACAGCACCAGCGCGAGAGCGGCGAACAGACCGGGCACACAGCCGAGCGCGATCAGAGCGGAACGCGGCAGCTGCCCCCCTCTTGGGGGCAGCGCACGACGGACCGCACGGCGCACTCGCTCCGCATCCCAGGTCCATGCCCCCCGCGCCTTCCGGAAGACACGCATGCGCTCACCCTGACCCGGTTCCGTTCCATCCGCGATGTGTGCTGTGCCACCTGGTGGAACCATCGTCCTGGTCCGGGACGTTTTTATGGATCCACGCACGCGTTGCCGCTTCCCGGCCGCACGCGCGCGTGCCTGATCACTGGGCCCGCCCCACGCGTACTAGGGGGCCCGAGAGAAAGGCGGCTCCGTGGACCTGCTCGACATCCTGCTGTTGCTGGTGATCCTGGCCTACGCGGCGTCCGGCTACCGGCGCGGGCTGGTCGCCGGCTGTGTCTCGCTGGCCGGTTTCGTGGGCGGTGCCGTCATCGGCGTATGGGTACTGCCGTGGATGATGGACCTGGTGAGGGCGGGGACGCCGGAGGCGACCGTGACGGCCGTGCTGACGGTGCTCGTGCCCGCCGTGGTGGGCCACGAGCTGATGGGACGCCTCGCGCTGAAGCTGCGCCGCGAGCTGGACCGCGGGCCGCTGCGGGTGGCGGACGGGATCGGCGGGGCCGCGGCGAACACGGTGGCCGTCCTGCTGGTGGCCTGGGTGGCGGCGAGCGTCCTGGGCGCGTCCTCGTCCGCCGTGATCACGCAGTCGATCCGCAACTCGGCGCTGCTGGGCGCCGTGCAGAACGCGATGCCGGAGACCACGCCCACCTGGTTCTCGCGGGCCACCTCGGCGCTGACGGAGGCGGGCTTCCCACAGGTCTTCAACCCGTTCGAGAACGAGCCGACGGCGGGCGTCGCGAAGCCCTCCGGCGACAGCGTGACGGCGGCCGCGACGAACGCCGCCAAGCTGAGCACGGTGAAGATCGAGGGCATCGCGGGCAACCAGGGCCGCGAGGGCAGCGGGTTCGCGTACACGGCGGAGCATGTGATGACCAACGCCCATGTGGTGGCGGGCATCGACCGTCCCACCGTGCGCGTGGGCGGCGTGGGCCGCGCGTACGAGGCGCGGGTGGTGCTCTTCGACCCGCAGAAGGACGTCGCGGTCCTGTACGTCCCGGACCTCAAGGCGCCGATCCTCCGCTTCGACAACAGCGCCTCGCGCGGCGACTCGGCGGTCGTCGCGGGCTATCCGCAGGACGGCGGCCTCGACCTCCAGGCGGCCACGGTCGCGAGCAAGATCAACGCGCGCGGCCAGAACATCTACAACACGGACAACGCCACCCGGGAGATCTACTCGATCCGCTCCACCGTCCGGCCCGGCAACTCCGGCGGCCCCCTCCTCACCACCGACGGCAGGGTCTACGGCGTCGTCTTCGCCCGCTCCACCTCGGACATCGAAACGGGGTACGTCCTGACGGCGGACGAGGTCGCGGACGAAGCCCAGCGTGCGGCGAGCGCGACAGCGCCGGTGGACACGGGGGACTTGGTGACGTCCTAGAGGTCCTGGGGCGTCCAGGATGTCCAGGGCATCCTGGACGGAAACGCTCCCGGTCAGAGGCTGCGGCCCATGAATACGTCGTCCACGTACGCGCCGTCCAGCAGGAACTCCTCGGGCAGGATGCCCTCCACCACGAACCCCTCGGACTCGTACAGCTTCCGCGCCGGGGTGTTGTGGCCGAGGACGCGCAGCGCGATCCGCCGGGCGCCCTGCCGCCGGGCCTCGTCCTGAACGCCCCGCAGCAGCGCCCGCCCGACGCCGAGGCCGCGCACCTCCTCGGCGACCGCGAGTCCCTGGATCTGCCGGACATGGGAGTTGCAGGCGAGGGGGGTCGGGTAACCGAGCCGGATGTAGCCGACCACGGTGTCGTCGATCTCGGCCACGAGATGGTTCCCCGGCCCGAACCGGTCGCTGTAGAAGGGTTCGTACGGCGGTTGCGGGCGCGGCTGCACGGCGTGCAGCGTGGACCAGGTGGAGCGGTCCAGTCGGCCGAGCGCGTCTTCGTCGCCGAGGGTGGCGAGGCGTATGTGCGGTGCGTGCATGACAGTCACTGTACGACCGGCCTACGGACTCCCGACCCGTGTTTTTCCGGGTCGCGCGGCAGGATGGACCCATGAACGACTCACCGCTTGCCCCGGGTTCCCGCATGGCGATCGCCGGCGCGTCCGGCCTGATCGGTTCGGCGCTGGCGCGCTCCCTGACCGCGGACGGACACGAGGTGGTCCGCCTCGTCCGCCGCGCCCCCCGCGCGAAGAACGAGGTCCGGTGGGATCCCGAGGCGCACCGGATCGACACCGCGGGGCTCTCCGGATGTGTGGCGGTGGTCAATCTCGCGGGGGCGGGGGTCGCTTCGCGGCGCTGGACGGAGGCGTACAAGCGGAAGATCCGCGACAGCCGGGTGCTCGGGACCGCCACGCTCGCCGAGGCGGTGGCGTCCCTCGACGAGCCGCCTCGTGTCTTCGTCAACGGCAGCGCGATCGGCTTCTACGGCGAGACGGGCGAGCGGGCGGTGGACGAGTCGGCGCCGCCCGGGGACGGATTCCTTCCCTCCTTGTGCGTGGAGTGGGAAGAGGCGGCGGCCGCGGCGCAGGAGGCGGGCGTCCGTACGGTCTTCCCCCGTACGGGGCTGGTGGTGGCCCGTGAGGGCGGGGCCTGGGGGAAGCTGTTCCCGCTCTTCAAGGCCGGCCTCGGTGGTCGGATGGGGGACGGTCGTCAGTACTGGAGTTTCATCTCCCTGCACGACGAGGTGGCCGCGATCCGGCACCTCATCGACACGGAGTCGCTGTCCGGGCCGGTCAATCTGACGGCGCCGGGTCCTCTGACCAACCGTGAGATCACGGAGGCGATGGGCCGTGTCCTGCACCGCCCCACCGTCTTCACCGCGCCGACCCCGCTGCTCCGCCTCGCCCTCGGTGACATGTCCGGCGACATCCTGGGCAGCCAACGCGTCCTGCCCGCACGCCTCCTCGACTCCGGCTTCACCTTCGCCTTCCCGTCGATCGACGAGGCGCTGACGGCGGCCTTGCGCTGACCGGGGGGCTCTCCACCCCGACCGCGTCCACAGAAACCCCACAGGCGAGTCAAGGGACCCTCAGATCCCCGCTCCCTAACCTCTTCCTCGTAAGACCGACCGGTCTGAGTCGCACAGCCGACTGGAGGTGGGGAACATGAGCAACAAGACGAAGAAGACGGCCCGTTGGGCCAACGCCCTGCGCAGCCCGTGGACCGTGGCCTGCGCCGTCGTGACGGTCGTCATAGGACCGGCCGCGGTCACGGCCTCGGCGCTGGACCGGGCGAACGCGGCACCCCCGTACCACCAGTACGAGGCACTGCCCCCGTACGCCGTCACCGCACCTCAACCCCTGAAGCGCTCCCACAGCTTGGGATAGCGCTCCGCGAGGACGGACTCGTTCTCGAAGTCGAGCGGGACGCCCTCGGGCTCGGGAGGCGCCGGCGGAATCCCCAGATCGGGCGCGACGACGCCGGTGAGCTGCTCGTACGCCTCGTCCGCGGCGTACCCCAGCTCCTCGCCATCGCCGTCGAGGTCTTCGTCGAAGTCGAGGAGCAGGTCGGCGAGCGAGTCGGGGTCGTGCACCGCGCCCTCGAACACCTCCCGCCCCTGGCCGATCAGCCAGCACCGGAAGAAGTCGAACGCGTCGTCGCTCGCCCCGTCGAGCAGCACCCACGCCGCGCCCCACAGATCCCAGCGGTACGCGCGGTTGTAGCGGGCCTCGAAGTGACGGGCGAAGTCGAGGACCTCGTCCGGGTCCAACTGGACGAGCCGGTCGACGAGCAGGTCGGCGTGATCCTCGGGGTCGCCCTCGACGGCCTCGCGGGTCGTGTCCACCAACTCCCAGAACTCCGTCTCGTCCATCACGGGTCAAGCATCGGGCCTGAGGGGGAGGGACGCACGTGGAGTGCCGCAGATTGTTATGCGCGCACATGCCGACGGTAAAACCGCCACATGCGGGGCGCTTTCGGAAGCCACCGGTTCGGAGGTCGGCGGTTCGGAGCCACCGGTCCGGAGCCACCGGTCCGGAGGTCACCCGTACAGCGCCGCCAGCCGAGCCGCGTCCCCCGCGAAACGCGCACGCAACGCAGCCGGGGCCAGCACCTCCACCTCCGGCCCCAGTCCCGTCAGCTGCGTATGGGCGACCTCCTCGGACTCGACGGGGAGGGTGACGGTCACCCGGCCCCGCCCGTCGGGGGCACCGCACCCGCCCAGCGCCTCCCTCGCGGACGCGGGGTCGACGACGTACGGGAGTCTCCGCACGCCCTCGGGAGACAGCCGTACGACGACCTCCGCCCGCAGGAGGGACCGCGCGAACCGCTCGGCCCGCTCCGCCCAGAACCCGGGCAGGTCGAACCCCTCCTCCCGGGTGAAACGCTCCGCAGCGGCGGCCACCTTCGTGAACCGGTCGATCCGGTAGACCCGGTATATCCGAGAGGCCCCGTCGGTCCCCGGCTCGGGCACCCGCGCGCAGAGGTACCAGACACCCGCCTTCAGCACGAGTCCGTACGGCTCCAGCTCCCGCTCCACGTCCGCGTCGCCGCGCCGATAGCGCGCGATGATCCGCCGGTCGTCCCACACCGCGTCCGCGACCGCGGGCAGCAGCTCGGGCGTCCCGGGCTCGTCGAACCAGGCGGGCGCGTCCAGATGGAACCGCTGAGCCGCCGTCCGCGAGGCGTCCCGCAGGGAGGGCAGGAGGGCCGCGGACACCTTCAGGCGAGCTGCCGACGCCGTGTCCGCCAGGCCCATCTCGCGCAGCGCCCCCGGCACCCCGCTCAGAAACAGTGCCTCCGCCTCGCTCCGCGCCAGCCCCGTCAGCCGGGTCCGATAGCCGTCGATCAGCCGATAGCCGCCGGCCCGCCCCCGGTCCGCGTACACCGGAATCCCCGCCTCCGACAGCGCCTGCGCGTCCCGGGTGATCGTCCGCTCGGACACCTCAAGCTCCCGCGCCAGCTCGGCGGCGGTCATCGACGGCCGGGACTGGAGCAGCAGCACCATCTTGATCAGGCGGGCAGCGCGCATACGTCTCATGATGCCGGGCCCCACTGACAGCGAAGGGGCGCGGCAGTCGCCGCGCCCCTTCACCTGAAAGCCGTACTGCCTACAGCCCGTAGCGCTCCCGCGCCTCCTTGACCGCCGAGGCCTTGACCTCACCGCGGCGCGCGAGCTGCGCCAGTGCCGCGACGACGATCGACTGCGCGTCGACGCCGAAGTGACGGCGGGCCGCCTCACGGGTGTCGGACAGACCGAAGCCGTCGGCACCGAGCGAGGAGTAGTCCTGCTCGACCCACTGTGCGATCTGGTCCGGGACCTGGCGCATGTAGTCGGAGACCGCGAGCACCGGGCCCTCGGCGCCGTGCAGCGCCTGGCGGACGAACGGCACCCGCTCCTCGCCGCGCAGCAGCGCCGCGTCGGCCTCCAGAGCGTCACGCCGCAGCTCGGTCCAGGACGTCGCCGACCACACGTCCGCCGCCACGCCCCACTCCTCGGCGAGCAGCTTCTGGGCCTGAAGGACCCAGTGGATCGCCGTGCCGGAGCCCAGCAGCTGGATGCGCGCGGCGTTGGCGGCCGGGGTCAGCCCCGCCGACTCCGCCGTGTTGAAGCGGTACAGGCCCTTGACGATGCCCTCGTCGATACCGAGGCCGGCCGGCTTGGCGGGCTGCGGCATCGGCTCGTTGTAGACCGTCAGGTAGTAGAAGACGTTCGGGTCCTCGCCCGGGGCCGCCTCGCCGTACATCCGGCGCAGACCGTCCTTGACGATCGCGCCGATCTCGTACGCGAACGCCGGGTCGTACGACAGTGCCGCCGGGTTGGTCGCGGCGATGACCGGGGAGTGGCCGTCGGCGTGCTGCAGACCCTCGCCCGTCAGCGTCGTACGGCCGGCCGTGGCGCCGACCAGGAAGCCGCGGCCGAGCTGGTCGCCCAGCTGCCACATCTGGTCGGCCGTGCGCTGCCAGCCGAACATCGAGTAGAAGATGTAGAAGGGGATCATCGCTTCGCCGTGCGTGCTGTACGCGGTGGACGCGGCGATGAAGTCCGCCATGGAACCGGCCTCGGTGATCCCCTCGTTGAGGATCTGGCCGTCCTTGGCCTCCTTGTAGTACATCAGCTGGTCGCGGTCGACCGGTTCGTACGTCTGGCCCTTGGGCGAGTAGATGCCCAGGGACGGGAAGAGGCTCTCCATGCCGAAGGTGCGCGCCTCGTCGGGGACGATCGGCACCCAGCGCTTGCCGGTCTGCTTGTCGCGGACCAGGTCCTTGAGGAGACGGACGAACGCCATCGTCGTCGCCATGTTCTGCGTGCCGGAGCCCTTGTCGAAGGACGCGAACGTCTTGTCGGCGGGGGCGGGCAGCGGGGCGAGGGCGTGCGTACGGCGGGCCGGGGCCGGACCGCCGAGGGCCGCGCGGCGCTCCTGGAGGTAACGGACCTCGGGAGCGTCGGCGCCCGGGTGGCCGTAGGGGACCACGCCGTCGACGAACTGGCTGTCGGAGATGGGCAGTTCGAGCAGGTCACGCATATGCTTGAACTCGTCCACCGACAGCTTCTTCATCTGGTGGTTGGCGTTCTTGGACGCGAAGCCCTGGCCGAGCGTGAAGCCCTTGACCGTCTGCGCCAGGATCACCGTCGGCGCGCCCTTGTGGGCCAGGGCGGCGCGGTAGGCGGCGTACACCTTGCGGGACTCGTGACCACCGCGGGAGAGGTGGAAGCACTCGAGGATCTTGTCGTCGCTCAGCAGCTTCGCCAGCTCGACGAGCGCGGGGTCCTTGCCGAAGAAGTCCTGGCGGATGTAGGCGGCGTCGCGGGTCTGGTACGTCTGCACCTGGGCGTCCGGGACCTCGCGGAGGCGACGGACGAGCGCGCCGGTGGTGTCGAGCTGGAACAGCTCGTCCCACGCCGAACCCCACAGGGACTTGACGACGTTCCAGCCGGCGCCGCGGAACTGGGCCTCCAGCTCCTGCACGATCTTGAAGTTGGCGCGGACCGGGCCGTCGAGGCGCTGCAGGTTGCAGTTGATGACGAAGGTCAGGTTGTCCAGACCCTCGCGGGAGGCCAGTGCGAGTGCCGCCGTCGACTCCGGCTCGTCCATCTCGCCGTCGCCGAGGAACGCCCACACGTGGGACTGGGAGACGTCCTTGATGCCGCGGCTGGTGAGATAGCGGTTGAAGCGGGCCTGGTAGATGGCGGAGAGCGGGCCGAGGCCCATCGACACCGTCGGGAACTCCCACAGCCAGGGCAGGCGCCGCGGGTGCGGGTAGGAGGGCAGGCCGTTGCCGCCGGCCTCCTGACGGAAGTTGTCGAGGTGCTGCTCGGTCAGCCGGCCGTCGAGGAAGGCGCGGGCGTAGATGCCGGGGGAGGCGTGGCCCTGGATGTAGAGCTGGTCGCCGGACCCGTCACCCTCCTTGCCCTTGAAGAAGTGGTTGAAGCCGGTCTCGTAGAGCCAGGCGGCGGAGGCGAAGGTGGCGATGTGGCCGCCCACGCCGTGTTTCGCGCCCCGGGTCACCATCGCGGCCGCGTTCCAGCGGTTCCACGCGGTGATCCGGGCCTCCATCGCCTCGTCGCCGTCCACGACGGGCTCGGCGGCGGTGGGGATGGTGTTGACGTAGTCGGTCTCAAGCAGCTTGGGCAGCGCGAGACCGTTGCCCTCGGCGCGCTCCAGTGTGCGGCGCATCAGGTACGCGGCACGGTGCGGCCCGGCCGCCTTGGTGACGGCGTCCAGGGAGGACTGCCATTCGGCGGTCTCCTCGGGGTCGCGGTCCGGGAGCTGGTCGAGCTCGCTCGGCTGGATTGCGGTGGGGTCGGTCATTGCGCCGCCTTCCGGATGCGGAGGGGGGTTCCCTCATCGGCAAGGGGTTTTCGGGGGTGCCCTTGGTCTTTGGCAGGACAGGGCGGCGGGCTTTGGTGGAAGCCCGCCGATCACTGTAACTCCCTGATCGATGATCGATCAAAGGCTTGAGCGGCAAAATCTCTTGATCGCGAGAAAGTAGGCACGGGGTGCCTCTCCCGCAGGCACCGGGTGCCTTGAAATCCAAGGGAAATCGAAGAGTTTCCGCAGGTGAGCGCAGGTGAGCGCAGGTAAGCGTATGCGAGCTCACAGGGTCACAGGACCCGTGTCACGGCCGCGGCGCGCAGCCCAGCACATGCGCCTTGACCAGCTCGGCGATCAGCGGATCCCGGCGCCGGAAGGCGTCCACGAGTGCCTCGTGCTCCTCGGCGTACGACTGCTGGACCGTGCCCAGCCAGCGGATCGACAGGGCCGTGAAGACCTCGATGCCCAGGCCCTCCCAGGTGTGCAGGAGGACGGAGTTGCCCGCGGCGCGGACGAGTTCGCGGTGGAAGGCGACGGTGTGGCGCACCTGGCCGGTCCCGTCCGCCAGCCGGTCGGCCTCGTACAGCGCCGTGACGTGCGGTTCCAGGGCCGAGCAGTCCTGGGCGAGCCGATCGGCCGCCAGCTCGGCCGCGATCGCCTCGAGACCGGCCCGTACCGGATAGCTCTCCTCCAGGTCGGCGGCCGTCAGGTTGCGCACCCGTACGCCCTTGTTGGGCGCCGACTCGATCAGCCGCAGCGACTCCAGCTCGCGCAGCGCCTCCCGCACCGGGGTCTGGCTGACCTCCAGCTCGGTCGCGATCCGGCGCTCCACGATCCGCTCGCCCGGCTTCCAGCGCCCGCTGACGATCCCCTCCACGATGTGCTCGCGGATCTGTTCGCGCAGCGAGTGGACGACGGGCGCGGTCATGAAGGCTCCTTTGGGAGGGCGCTGTCGGGCGACGGGCGGTACCCGAGGGCGTTTGACCTTTAGACAATAAGGCCGCGTCCCTGCCGGGGAGAGGCGCACGGGGGCGCTTTCGCGCAGGTGAGACGAGACTTACACGCTGTCAGAACGGCTGCGGCTGTAAAGACCCGTATCGGGTGCGGCCCGGAGGCGTCACGAGCGACGTGGCGGCCGCCCGGGCCATGATCCGTGACGGCGAGGGGGCCTCGACGCCACGTACGACGTCCTCAGGGCGTACCGGACACAGCGCCTCACGCCCGCGGCCAAGCTGTCGATCCCGACCGTGTGGGTGGAGACGCTGCTGGGCTGGTCGGACAAGACGCTGAAGCAGCGGTAGAAACGCGGCGCCCCCGCCCGGAAGGTTCCGGACGGGGGCGCCGCACAAGCGGTCGGGTTACAGGCCGAGCTCGACCTCGAACTCGCCCGCCTCCAGGATCGCCTTGACCGAGGTCAGGTAACGGGCCGCGTCGGCGCCGTCCACCAGACGGTGGTCGTAGGACAGCGTCAGGTACGTCATGTCGCGGACGCCGATGACCGTACCCTCCTCCGTCTCGATGACGGCCGGACGCTTGACCGTGGCGCCGATGCCCAGGATCGCGACCTGGTTCGGCGGCACGATGATCGTGTCGAAGAGCGCGCCGCGCGAGCCGGTGTTGGAGATGGTGAAGGTCGCGCCGGACAGCTCGTCCGGGGTGATCTTGTTCGCCCGGACCTTGCCCGCCAGCTCGGCGGTGGCCTTGGCGATGCCGGCGATGTTCAGGTCGCCCGCGTGCTTGATGACCGGGGTCATCAGGCCCTTCTCGGAGTCCACCGCGATACCGATGTTCTCGGTGTCGAAGTAGGTGATCGTGCCCTCTTCGACGTTGATCCGGGCGTTGACGGCCGGGTGGGCCTTCAGCGCCTGGGCCGCCGCCTTCACGAAGAACGGCATCGGGGAGAGCTTGACGCCCTCGCGGGCCGCGAAGGAGTCCTTCGCCTTCCCGCGGAGCTTCATCAGGCGGGTGACGTCGACCTCGACGACCGAGGACAGCTGGGCCTGCTCGTGCAGGGCCTTCACCATGTTGTCGCCGATGACCTTGCGGATGCGGGGCATCTTGACGGTCTGGCCGCGCAGCGGGGAGACCTCCAGGACCGGGGCCTTCTTGGCAGTCGGAGCGGCGGCAGCGGCCGGAGCCGGAGCGGCAGCGGCGGCCTTCGCGGCCTCGGCGGCGGCGAGGACGTCCTGCTTGCGGATACGGCCGCCGACGCCGGTTCCCTTGACGGTGGCCAGGTCGACGCCGCTCTCGGAGGCGAGCTTGCGCACCAGCGGGGTCACGTACGCGCCCTCGTCGGTGGCCTGCGCGGCGACGGGCGCCGGGGCGACGGGGGCCGGGGCGACGGGGGCGGGCGCGACCGGAGCGGCCGGGGCCGCGGGCTGGACCGGGGCCGGGGCGGCGGCGGCCGGGGCGGCCGGAGCAGCGGGGGCCGGAGCCGGAGCGGCGGGAGCCACCGGCGCGGGCGCCGGAGCAGGAGCCGCGGGGGCGGCCGGGGCCGGGGCGGCGGCAGCGGGAGCCGGGGCGGCGGCCGGAGCCGAGCCCGGGGCGCCGACGACGGCCAGCTTCGCGCCGACCTCCGCGGTCTCGTCCTCGCCGACCACGATCTCCAGCAGGACGCCGGCGACCGGCGACGGGATCTCGGTGTCGACCTTGTCCGTGGAGACCTCGAGCAGCGGCTCGTCCTCCGCGACCTCCTCGCCGACCTCCTTCAGCCAGCGGGTGACGGTGCCCTCGGTGACCGACTCGCCCAGTGCGGGCAGTACGACGTCGGTACCGGTGGCGCCACCGGCCGGAGCGGCGGGGGCGGGGGCCGGGGCGGCCGGAGCCGCGGGGGCCTCGGCGACCGGAGCCGGAGCGGCCACAGCGGCCACGGGCTCGGCGGCCGGAGCCGGGGCGGCGACGGGCGCGCCCGTGCCGTCGTCGATGACGGCCAGCTCGGCGCCGACCTCGACCGTCTCGTCCTCGGCGACCTTGATGGAGGCGAGCACACCGGCGGCGGGGGAGGGGATCTCGGTGTCGACCTTGTCGGTCGACACCTCCAGCAGCGGCTCGTCGGCCTCTACGCGCTCGCCCTCGGCCTTCAGCCAGCGGGTGACAGTGCCCTCGGTGACGCTCTCACCGAGCGCCGGAAGGGTTACGGAAACCGGCATGGTTTCTGTTGCTCCTTACGAAATGGTGCGGAAGTCTGTGGTCGTCGCGCCCAGAAGCGACGCGGTGACTGAGGTACAGCCGGTGGCCGGCGTACGGCCGATGGCTGACGTCCAGCCGGTGGCTGATCAGTCGTGCGAGTGCAGCGGCTTGCCCGCGAGGGCCAGGTGGGCCTCGCCGAGCGCCTCGCTCTGCGTCGGGTGAGCGTGGATGAGCTGGGCGACCTCGGCCGGCAGCGCCTCCCAGTTGTAGATCAGCTGGGCTTCGCCGACCTGCTCGCCCATGCGGTCGCCGACCATGTGGACGCCGACCACGGCACCGTCCTTCACCTGGACGAGCTTGATCTCGCCCGCGGTGTTGAGGATCTTGCTCTTGCCGTTGCCCGCGAGGTTGTACTTCAGAGCGACGACCTTGTCCGCGCCGTAGATCTCCTTGGCCCTGGCCTCGGTGATGCCCACGGAGGCGACCTCGGGGTGGCAGTACGTCACCCGGGGCACGCCGTCGTAGTCGATCGGAACGCTCTTCAGACCGGCCAGGCGCTCCGCTACCAGGATGCCCTCGGCGAAGCCGACGTGCGCGAGCTGGAGCGTCGGGACCAGGTCACCGACGGCGGAGATGGTGGGCACGTTGGTGCGCATGTACTCGTCGACCAGGACATAGCCGCGGTCCATCGCGACGCCCTGCTCCTCGTAACCGAGACCGGCCGAGACCGGGCCGCGGCCGACGGCGACGAGCAGGACCTCGGCCTCGAACTCCTTGCCGTCGGCGAGGGTGACCTTGACACCGTTCTGGGTGTACTCGGCCTTCGAGAAGAAGGTGCCCAGGTTGAACTTGATGCCGCGCTTGCGGAACGCGCGCTCAAGAAGCTTGGAGGAGTTCTCGTCCTCGACCGGGACGAGGTGCTTGAGGCCCTCGATCACCGTCACGTCGGTACCGAAGGACTTCCACGCCGAGGCGAACTCGACGCCGATGACGCCTCCGCCGAGCACGATCGCGGACTGCGGGACGCGGTCCAGGACCAGGGCGTGGTCCGAGGAGATGATGCGGTTGCCGTCGATCTCCAGGCCCGGCAGCGACTTCGGCACGGAGCCGGTCGCGAGCAGCACGTGGCGGCCCTGGATGCGCTGGCCGTTGACGTCGACGGAGGTCGGGGAGGACAGTCGGCCCTCACCCTCGATGTACGTCACCTTGCGGGACGCGATGAGACCCTGCAGACCCTTGTACAGGCCGGAGATGACGCCGTCCTTGTACTTGTGGACGGCGGGTACGTCGATGCCCTCGAAGGTGGCCTTGACACCGAACTGCTCGCTCTCGCGGGCTTGGTCGGCGATCTCACCGGCGTGCAGCAGAGCCTTGGTGGGGATGCATCCCCGGTGCAGACAGGTGCCGCCGACCTTGTCCTTCTCGATCAGGGCGACGTCCAGGCCCAGCTGCGCTCCGCGCAGCGCCGCGGCGTAACCGCCACTGCCACCGCCGAGGATCACTAGGTCGAAAACGGTGCTGGCGTCGTTCGCCACGTCACGTCCTCCATGCATGTGCGCCGTACGCCGGTCTGCAGTGACCGGGCGGCGGCTGGTCTCCGGCCGCTCTTTCTTCGGCCCTGTGGTGGGGGCCCTGTCCTGCCGAGAACCCATCTTCGCACCTGTCGAGGGCGTTCGAGACGCCGGGCCGGTGTGTGACACGTCCCACCGCGACGCCCGGAGGGAAAAAACGACCCCGGGTGCTTGCACACCCGGGGTCGTGAAGTGCCCCGACAGGGGCGTGGGGCTGTGACGTCATACGGCTCCGCCGCGAGGCCCGCCCTCCGGACGGACGACGGGAAGGTGACGACAGGACCTAGCCGAGATCCCCCGCCGCAGTGAGCTCAGCCAGCCGCACCAACGTCCGCACCGCCGACCCCGTCCCGCCCTTCGGCGTGTAACCGAACGGCCCCGACTCATTGAACGCGGGCCCGGCGATGTCCAGATGCGCCCACGTGATCCCCTCGCCGACGAACTCCCGCAGGAACAGCCCCGCGACCAGCCCGCCGCCCATCCGCTCACCCATGTTGGCGATGTCGGCGGTGGGCGAGTCCATCCCCTTGCGCAGGTGCTCCGGCAGCGGCATCGGCCAGGACTCCTCACCGACCTCCTCCGCGGCCTCCACGATCGACGCACGGAACGCGTCGTCGTTGGCCATCACACCGAACGTGCGGTTGCCGAGCGCCAGCACCATCGCCCCGGTCAGCGTCGCCACGTCGATGATCGCGTCCGGCTTCTCCTCGGACGCCTTCCACAGCGCGTCGGCGAGGACGAGGCGGCCCTCGGCGTCGGTGTTGAGGACCTCGACGGTCTTGCCGCTGTACATGTGCAGCACGTCACCGGGGCGGGTCGCGGTACCGGAGGGCATGTTCTCGGCCAGCGCGAGCCAGCCGGTGACGTTGACCTCCAGGCCGAGGCGCGCGGCGGCGACCACGGCGGCGAAGACCGCGGCCGCGCCGCTCATGTCGCACTTCATCGTCTCGTTGTGCCCGGCCGGCTTGAGGGAGATGCCGCCCGAGTCGTAGGTGATGCCCTTGCCGACGAAGGCGAGGTGCTTCGTCGCCTTCGCGGAGGTGTACGACAGCTTCACCAGGCGGGGACCGGCGGCCGAGCCGGCGCCGACGCCGAGGATGCCGCCGAAGCCGCCCTTCGCGAGGGCCTTCTCGTCGAGCACCTGCACCTTGATGCCGTGCTCCTTGCCGGCCGCGGTGACGACGGCCGCGAAGGACTCGGGGTTCAGGTCGTTCGGCGGGGTGTTGATGAGGTCGCGGGCGCGGTTGAGCTCCTCGGTCACGGCGGTGGCGCGTGCGATCGCCGCCTTGTACACCGCGTCGCGGGGCTTGCCGCCGAGCAGCGTGACCTCGGCGAGCGGGGCCTTGCCGTTCTTGGCGTTGCTGCCGTTCCTGCCGTTCTCCTTGTACGCGTCGAAGGCGTACGCGCCCAGGGCGGCGCCCTCGGCGAGGGCGCCCGCGTCGGCGGCGTCCGTGAGCGGCAGGGCGAGGACGGCCTTCTTGGCACCGGCGAGCGCGCGGGCCGCGGCACCGGCCGCGCGGCGCAGCGCCTCGGCGCCGTACGTGTCGTCCTTCTCCGGGACCGCTCCCAGGCCGACGGCCACGACGACGGGTGCCTTGAAGCCGGACGGCGCGGGCAGCTTCGTCACCTCGCCCTCGGCGCCGGATGCGCCGAGGGTCTCCAGGATTGCGGCGAGTGCGCCGTCGTACGCCTTGTCCACGGCCTCGGCGCCCGGTGCGACGACGGGGCCCTTGGCGCCCTTAGCGACACCGACGACGATCGCGTCGGCGCGCAGGCCGGACGCCGCGGCGGTGCTGAGAGTCAGAGCAGTCACGGTGGTGAGATCTCGCTTCCATTGAAGTCGCTGTGGCCGAGTAGGGATGGGTCGACCGGGCCCTGACGAATGACCCTAATCCGGCCTTGGGCAGTGGTCTTTACCTGGGCAGGCAAGTCTGCGTAACGAGCCTACGCGCGCTGCCGGGTTTCACTCATTCCGGCGGGCGTTCACCGGCCGGTGGTGTGATGGCCACTTCTCACCCCTCACTCCCGGTGCCTTCAGTCACACTCATCGTCTCAAGGGGTGCGGGCGATGGTTCTCAGCCCAGTGACAGAACCACCAGCGCGGTCGTCGCGGCCGTCTCGGCAAGGCCCCCGAACACGTCGCCCGTGACGCCGCCGAAACGCCGCGTGCAGTGGCGGAGGAGCAGTTCGGCGACCGCGCAGGCGGCGAGGACCGCCACAGCGGCGCGCACCAGGTCGTACGTCCCCAGGAGCGCGCCCGCGCCCGCCGCGCCGACCACGACGGCCGCCGTCACCAGCAGCGCGCCGCGTACCGCGACCGTGCCCGCCACCGCCGCACCCAGGCCCTCGGGGCGGGCCGCGGGCACCCCGGTGCGCGCCGCGAGGGTGAGGGCGAGGCGGGCCGCGGTCGCGGAGACGACGGCCGCGAGGGCACCCCGGGCCCACGAGGAGTCGTACGCCTGCGAAAGCGCGGCCACTTGGGCGAGCAGCACGAAGAGCAGGGTGATCACGCCGAACGGGCCGATGTCGGACTGCTTCATGATGCGCAGCGCGTCCTCGGCGGGCTTGCCGCTGCCGAGGCCGTCCGCGGTGTCGGCGAGCCCGTCCAGGTGCAGGCCACGAGTGAGCGCGGCCGGCACGGCGGCGGTCGCGACGGCGGCGAGCAGCGGCCCCGCGCCCATCGCCAGCAACACCAGGCCCACGAGGGCCGCGCCCGCCCCGACCACCAGCCCGGCCAAGGGAGCGCACAGCATCCCGCCGCGCGCCGCCTCACGATCCCAACGGGTCACCCTGACGGGAAGCACGGTGAGAGTGCCGAAGGCGAAGCGAAGGCCGTGGGGGAGCGGGGCGAGAGGGGTCCTGGGCACCGGCGCAGGTTACCCGGGGCGGTCGCCTCTGGCTATCGGCGGTCTCGGGCGGTGAGGTAGGCGAGGACCGCCAGGACACGGCGGTTGTGTTCGGCGCTTGTGGTGAGTCCCAGTTTCGCCATGATCGAGGCGACGTGGGTCTCCACGGTTCGTTCGGTCAGCCACAGCCGCCGCGCGATGCCCAGGTTGGTGTGGCCTTCCGCCATCAGGGTCAACACTTCCAGCTCGCGTGGGGTCAGTGAGGCCAGAGGGTCGCGGTGGGCGCCGATCATGCGGGAGACGACTTCGGGATCGAGGGCGGAGCCGCCCGCGGCGACGCGGAGCAGGGCGTCCAGGAAGTCGTCCACGTCGAAGACGCGGTCCTTGAGGAGGTAGCCGAAACGGCCCTGGGCGACGAGTTCCACGGCGTTGCGGGTCTCGATGTGCTGGGAGAGCAGCACGATGCCGAGGTGGGGAAAGGAATCCCGGATCCGCCGGGCGGCGCGGGCTCCGTCATCAGTGAGGTCCGGTGGCATCCGGATGTCGATGACGGCCAGGTCGGGGCGGTTCTCGGTGACGGCGGTGACGAGAGCCGGCGCGTCGGCGGCACGGGCGACGATGTCGTGGCCCGCGTCCGCGAGCAGCCGTGCCAGGCCCTCCCGGAACAGGGCCGAGTCCTCGCCGATCACGATACGCATGGCAGCACCGCCTCCACGGTCGTACCGCCGCCGGGGGTGCTGGTGACGTGCAGCAGTCCGCCGAGAGCGGCGACCCGGTCCTTGAGCCCTGACAGCCCCGATCCCCTGCCCAGGTCGGCGCCACCACGCCCGTCGTCCCGGATGGTCACGTACAGCGCCCCGTTGCCGTCCTCGCCGACGACCACTCCGACACTGGTGGCCTCGGCATGCTTGACGGCGTTGGTGACGGCCTCGCTGGCGACGTAGTACGCGGTGGTGGCGACGTCGTCCGGGAGCGGGCGCCCGTCGAGCCGCCAGTCGAGCCGCACCGGGGCGCGTATCGCCAGCGCCTCCAGCGCGGGGCCCAGCCCGTCGTCGAGGGAGCTCGGCCGTAGACCGTGCGCGAGTTCGCGCAATTCCGCTACCGCTGTGCCCAGTTCGGCCACGGCCTGATCGAGAAGCCCGTCGACGTCGACGCTGCCGTCGTCGAGATGGCGCTGTGCCAGCCGCAGCGCCATGCCGAGGCTGACCAGCCGGGACTGGGCGCCGTCGTGCAAGTCCCGCTCCAGGCGGCGTCGTTCGCGGTATCCGGCCCTCAGCAGCCGGCTGCGGCTGGCCTCCACATCACTGAGCGCCTGGCTGAGTTCGAGCCGCAGTCGCACGGTTTCGACGAGGAACGCGCTGGCGGTGGCGACCTCGCGCGGGCAGGGCCCGTCGATGATCCCGATGGGGCGCCTGGCGAGTCGTACCTCGGCGCCCCGGGTCACGGGTGTCCCCGCCGTGTCGTGGAACTCCGTGCCGCCCGGCAGCAGATACCCGACCCGCAGCCGCGGTTCGCGCAGCGCCTCCCGCAGCACCTCCTCCAGTTGCTCGGGCCGCGCCCGTCCCGCGTGCACCTCGCGCTCCAACTCGGCGACCGCAGCCAGCGCCCGCTCCCGTACGGGATAGAAACGCCGGTCCACCCACCGGCGTACCCGGTTCTTCACCGGTACGAGGACGATGGCGACCAGCGCCGTCACCGCGGCCGCCGCTACCGCGCTGCCCCGCCCCAGCGCCAGGCCACCGGTGAACGATGCGGCGCTGTAGACCGCGAGCAGTCCGGCGGTCAACAGGCCCCAGGCCACCACGGCGCTGGTGGCGCGGTCCACGTCGTAGAGATCGTGGCGCAGGATCGCGAGCGCGGTGAGTGAGGGCACCCCGAGACTGAGTGCGGCCAGGCCCACCCAGATCAGTGCGGTGAGCTCGCCGAACAGCAGGTAGTTGACCCAGCACAGCAGCAGCGTGCCGGGGAGTGCGACGACCCCCAGCGCGAACCACTTCAGCTGCGCCCGCTCGACCGGGCCCGCTGTGCGGTAGCGGTGCCGCATCACCAGCGCCGAACAGACGAGCAGTGCCATGAGCAGCCCGAGCAGCGGCAGCAGAAGACTCCAGATGACGGACTCGGGCAGCGTGGGCAACGGATGCCCGTACTCCTCGAACGGAGGGTCGTACGAGGTCGGGTCGAGGGCGGCCACGACGATGAAGAGGCAGGCGACGATCAGCACCCCGTACAGCACCACCCGCGGGAAGCGCCCCGGGGGCAGCCGGCCGCCGGGGAAGAACAGCATCAGCAGCAGGACCGGTAGGTACCAGAGCGTCCACAGGCCCGCGGACAGCTGGTGAACCGTCTCGGCACCCGGCAGGGGGCGGGAGCGGTCCACCGAAGCATAGGTGTCGAGGAGGGTTTCCAGCGGTGGTACGAAGCCGACGAGGGTGAGCAGGAATCCCACCAGGTTGGCGGGGCGGCGGTGGGAGACGAAGACGCCGAGGCCGGTGGAGAGCGCGCCGGCGATCACGGCCGCGAGCAGCCCGAACAGGACCGCGGCCGAGACGGCCGGCGCGACGGCCGTCAGAGCGCAGTCCGCCACGATCACCACGGCGGTGAGCAGGGCGGTGGTCAGGGAGAGGCGACGAGGCCAGGGCATGGACCAACGGTAGAGGCGGAGCGGAGCCCTCGGTATCCGTACTGACACGCAGAGTGGTTCCCGTGTCAGCTCCGATGCGGTGGCCCCGGCCGCTCGGGGACAGTCCAGGGACGGACATCCGCCGCGGATTCACCGGACGCGTGAACCGCCGGACGGATCTCGAACCGGACCCTCACCTGGGAGACCACCATGCGTACTGTCACCGCCCGCCGCTCTCTCGCAGCCGCGGCCGTCGCCGTAGCCGCCGCGTTGACCGGCACGGTTCCCGCCGCCGCGGACTTCTCGGCGGCGGGCGAGTGCAAGCCCGTCAGCCGCAACGAGTACATCGCCGACCGCTGGGACGACCTCGGAGGCGCGAACGGCTGGCTCGGATGCCCGGTCGCCACCACGAAGAACGTCACCGTGGGTGGAGTGTGGAAGGGCAAGCGCCAGACCTTTGAGAACGGCCAGATCACCTGGTCGCCCAGCCAGGGCACTCAGATGGTCATCGCCGCCTGGGAATGGCGCGGCTACGCCTTCGCCGACTGGGGGACGACCGCCCCGTACAGCTACGACCGGTTCCTCCTGCGCCACTACAGCTCCTACGAGCCCCGGGGCGAGCAGCGCGAACTGCGCGGTGGCACCTCGGGCCGTGCCTGGGTGCAGAAGCACACCAGCGGGAGCTACCGCTTCATCGTCGAGGGCTGCGACAAGGGCACCTTCGGGTTGACGTGCCGGCAGGGCTGGACGCTGTCGGCCAGCACCCGCTGAATCCCGCTGATTCCGCTGAATCAAGATCACAACCTCGGAGGAGGGGCAAGCGCATGGGACACATACGGGGGACCGGGCGGCCGGGATGGACCGCACGTGGCGGAGGGACCAGGCGTGCGAGGCGCGCGGTGGTCGGCTTGGCGGCGATCGTCATCACTGTCGCTCTCGGCCTGACGAGCACCGCGTGCGGGGCGGTGCTCGGCAAGGTCGCCGTCAAGGCGATCGCCCGCGGTGCGCCGGCCGCCGCACCCTTCTTCGAGGATGCCGCCAGGCTGGCCATGGATGTTCCGATCAGCGAGGCGCTGGCCCTTGGCGGCGGTACGAAGAAGGGCGACGAGGCGGGGCTCTACGGCGGAACACGAAAGCAGTGGAGCTGTTCCAAGGGCACGCTCATCGAGTTCCTCAAGGCCCCGGCCAACCGTCAGAAGGCTCTGGAATGGGCCAAGGTCCAGGGCCTCGGCGATGTCGACCGGATCGAGGGCTTCATCAAGAAGCTGACGCCGGTCCTGCTGCGCAACGACACGCTGGTGAAGAACCACGACTACAAGAAGGGTAGGGCGATCCCCTTCGACGCCCTTCTGGAAGCGGGCATCGCCGTCCTGGTGGACCTGAACGGGAAGCCGGTCGTGCAATGCGGTTGTGGTAATCCGCTGGGGGCCTTCGAGCACGATGTCGACCGCGCCGACGTGAAGTTCAAGGACAAGAACAAGAAATGGACGTCGTACGACCCTGGCAAGGTCGTCAAGGTCGAGCCCACGGAGGACAGGGACGAGGTCGAGCGCTACGAACTCGTCGACGTCGACAAGAAGGACGCGGGACTCGAACGGCGTGCCGGAACCGATGGCGCGCAAGACGAAGCTCTGCCCGACGACCCGAGCGACGGGAACGGTCAAGGGACACCGTCGCCGACCGGGACACCGTCGCCGACCGATTCCCTGTCCCCGACCGATTCCCTGTCCCCGACCGGCTCCCTGTCCCCGACCGGCTCACTCTCCCCCTCACCGTCACTTTCGCCGAGCGATGGTTCGGCGGGGATGGCGACCGGTGCACCCGTCACAGGCGGGACCGATGCCGGTACAACGGAAGGTGGCCTCCTCGGCGGTGCCGACGGAAATCAAGCCGGAGCAAGCTGAGTTGACATGCCACAGGCCGCCAAGGCGGCAGCGGGGCCGTACGCTCCAGGCGCCCGGGCGGGGGACTGTTGCTCTCCCCGCCCGGGCGCCGCGGCGCGCTACCGGTATGGCGGCCATGGGCAAGGCCACGAATGGACTTGGATGAACTTGGATAAAGTTCGCAATATGGGTCATTGGCTGGAGCGGAACGTCGTGGAGCCGGGAAAGTTGCCGCTCCTGCTGGCGCTCGCCTCCTTCGTGCTGACCTTCGTGATCACCCGGGTCGTCGTCCGGCTCATCCGCGCCGGCAAGGGACCGTTCGGCAACGTCAAGGCGGGTGGGCTGCACATCCACCACGTGGTCCCCGGTGTCGTCCTGACCGTGGTCGGCGGCTTCGGCGCGGTGGCCAGTGCCCGGCACGGATTCGGCGCGGCCGCGTTCGCCGTGCTGTTCGGGATGGGCGCGGGCCTGGTGCTCGACGAGTTCGCGCTGATCCTGCACCTCGACGATGTGTACTGGTCCGAGGAGGGCCGCAAGAGCGTCGAGGTGGTCCTGGTCACGGCGGCGCTGGTCGGGCTCGTACTGGGCGGCTTCCTGCCGTTCGGCGTCAACGACCTCACTGAGGAGGAGCTCCAGAACCGCGGCGGGGTGATCCTGAGCGTGGCCTTGAACTTCGTCTTCTCGCTGCTCGCCCTGAGCAAGGGCAAGGGCCGCATCGCGATCTTCGGTGTGATCGTCCCGTTCGTGGCCCTGATCGGCATGATCCGGCTGGCCCGCCCCGGCTCGCCGTGGGCCAGGCGCTTCTACCGCCGCCGGCCGCGCGCCCGTGCCAAGTCGATCCTGCGTGCCTACCACCACGACCTCCGCTGGTCGGGCCCGAGCCGCAGGATTCAGGACTGGATCGGCGGCAAACCGGACCCGGAGCCCGTCCGGTCCCTGCCCGGACGCCGCTGACGCCGCGCGGAGATCCCGCACAGCACGACGACCGCGGCGATCGCCGCGATCACCACCCCCGCCGTCCGGTACGCCCGACAGCGCCACGCGACGAAGACGGCGAGGCCGACCACGGCCGGCGTCGCGGCGTACGCGATGACGAGCATCCGCCACCGGCCCGGACAGATCTCGGCGATCCCGAACACGACGAGGATCTGGAGCAGCGCGCCCCGCACCGGCAGATCCAGGGCCGGTACGAAGAGGGAGACCAGGGCGAGCCGCAGCGGCTCTTCCGCCCGTACGGCGCCGATGTTCTGCACGAACCGGAAGCGTTCTGGTTCTGCACCACCTGGAGGAGGGCGGTCAGGACGACGGCCCCGAGGGTCACCGGAATCGCCCGCCAACGCCGTTCGGCGAGTGCCTCGCGCACGGTGACGTACAGCGGTCCCCATTCGGCGCGGGCGAGGCGGCTCATCCTCCGGTCCTCGTCTTCCCCGCGACTCGATCTGCCACCACCGCGAGAAGAAGCTGAGCAACGACCGCCACAGCCGCAGCACCGGTCCGGCGCCGAGGCGTGCCCGCTCGGCCGGGGCGGCGGATTTCGGCGGTACCGAATCAGCCCTACGCGATTACTCGCTCTGCTCCGGATCCTCGGCCGCCTCCGGGTCCTCGGACGCTTCCGCGGCCTCCGGTGCAGGCTGCTCCGGAAGCTCGGCGGCCAGTGCGGCCGCGGCCTGGACCAGCGGCAGCGCGAGCAGGGCGCCCGCGCCCTCGCCGACGGTGACCCCGTGGTCGAGGAGGGGCTCGAGGGCCATCCGGTCCAAGGCCTTGGCCTGGGCCGGCTCCCCGCTGTTCTGCCCGGCCAGCCACCAGTCCGGCGCCCGGAAGGCGACCCGCTGCCCGACGAGGGCGCACGCGGCCGAGACGACCCCGTCGAGGATGACCGGCATCTTCCGCACGGCGCTCTGCAACAGGAACCCGGTCATCGCGGCGAGATCAGCCCCGCCGACCGCCGCGAGCAGCTGCAGCTGATCCCCGAGCACGGGCCGGGCCCGCCGCAGCGCGTCCCGTACGGCGGCGCACTTGCGCATCCACGCGAGGTCGTCGATGGCCCGCCCGCCCCGCCCGGTGACGACCGACGCGTCGGTTCCGCACAGCGCGGCGATCAGCACGGCCGCCGCGGTGGTGCCGCCGACGCTCACATCGCCGAGCACCACCAGATCCGTACCGGAGTCCGCCTCCTCGTCCGCGACGGCGACCCCCGCCAGGAAGGCGGCCTCCGCCTCCTCGAGAGTCAGCGCGTCCTCGACGTCGATCCGCCCCGAACCGCGCCGCACCCGATGCCGTACGACCTCGTCGGGCAGCCCCTGTGGGTCGCAGTCCAGCGCCATGTCGACCACACGCACCGGCACGCCCAGCCGGCGGGCCAGGATCGACGCCGGGCTCGCGCCCTCCAGGACCTCCCGCACCAGCTGTTCGGCGCTGCCCGCGGGCCGCGCCGACACGCCGAGTTCGGCGACCCCGTGGTCGCCCGCGAACAGCACCACACGCGGGTGCTCGATCTGCCGTACCGGCACCGCGGACTGCGCCGCCGCCAGCCACTCACCCAGGTCGTCGAGGCGGCCCAGCGCCCCGGGCGGCACGATCTGGCGCTCCCGGCGCGCCTCGGCGTCGCGGCGTACGCCTCCGTCGGGGCGCTCGATCAGATCGGTGAAGTCGTCGAGATTAAGCGAGCTCATTCGCCGAACAGTACCGGCCCCGATCGAACACGTCCGCGCCACGTCGTTGCACCCCGGATCGCCATTCGATACGTACCGTTTGTATCGGATTGTCGTATGGCCGAGGAGCGCCCATGCCCCCCACGCCCACCCCCCACTCGCCCACCGCACGCCGCGCCGCCTACGCGGCCGAACTCGCCCAGGGCACCGACCGGTTCCACGAACCGCGCCGCGAGGACTGCCCCTGGTGCGGTTCGAAGCGGCTGCGCACCCGGCTGCGTACGCCGGATCTGGTGCAGCGCAAGCCCGGTACGTTCGTTGTCGACGAGTGCGCGGACTGCGCTCACGCCTTCCAGAACCCGAGGCTCACGGCGGAGGGGCTGGCCTTCTACCACCGGGAGTTCCACGAGGACGCCCACGACGGCTTCGCCGTACGGCTCCTCGGCGCCCGCGGACACCGTGGCCGCCATCGCGCCGCCGCCCGCGCGCTGCTGCCGTACGCCGACCCGGAGAGCTGGCTCGACGTAGGCACCGGGCACGGGCACTTCCCTGCCGTCGCCAAGGAGGTCCACCCGTACACGGCCTTCGACGGGCTCGACCCCACCCGGCGGGTCGAGCGGGCGCGGGCGGCCGGGCGGGTCGAGGAGGCGCACCGCGGCCGGCTCACCGACGCCCGCACCGCCGGGCGCCTGCGCGCCCGCTACGACGTCGTCAGCATGTTCCACCACCTGGAACACACCCCCGATCCGCGCGAGGAACTCCGCGCCGCCATGGCGGTCCTGCGGCCCGGCGGGCACCTGCTCGTCGAAGTCCCGGACCCCGACTGCGCGTTCGGCGCGCTGCTGGGCAAGTGGTGGGTGTCGTACGGCCAGCCGCGCCACCTCCACCTCATGCCGCTGCCCAACCTGCTGGACGAACTGGAGTCCCTCGGCTGCGAGATCGTCGCGACGGACCGCCGCGAACCACACATCCCGTACGACCTCGCGGGCGCCCTCGCCCTGGCGCTCGGCCGCCTCCTGCCCGACCTCGACGCGCCCTGGCGTTCCACCCCGCCGACCACTCTCCGGCGCAAGCTGCACACGGTCCTGACCGGGGCGTCCACCCCGCTGCTGGCGTCGGCCTCGGCCCTCGACCACACCCTCGCGCCCTTCCTCCGCCGCACCCGCTTCTCGAACGCGTACCGGGTCATCGCCCGGCGGGGGGCATGAGACGGCGTCAGCCCCGCAGCGGCAGCGCCTGCCCCGCCACCACCAGCAGCACGTGTTCGCACTCGGCCGCGAAAGCCGCGTTCAGGCGGCCGAGTTCGTCGCGGTAGCGGCGGCCGGAGGCGGTGGCGGGGACGATGCCGGAGCCCACCTCGTTCGAGACGGCGACGAGGGTGCGGCGGGTGCCGCGGACGGCGGAGGTGAGTTCCTCGACGCGGGCACGCAGCGCGCGTTCACCGCCGCCGGCCCACTCCGCGTCGTCCCAGGCGTTCACGGAGTCCATCGCGTCCGTCAGCCACAGGGAGAGGCAGTCGATGAGGAGCGGAGGGCCGCCCTCCGCCAGCAGCGGGACCAGGTCGCAGGTCTCGGCGGTACGCCAGGAGCCGGGTCGCCGCTCACGATGGAGGCTCACCCGGGCCGCCCACTCGTTGTCCCCGTTGCGCGTACCGCCCGTCGCCACGTACAGCACCTCGGGGAAGGCCTCGAGCCGACGCTCCGCCTCCACCGACTTGCCCGAGCGCGCCCCGCCGAGCACGAGCGTGCGGCGCGGCACGTCCGGTACGTCCTCGTACACGCCCACGTCCAGCGTCATCCCGTCCGGCACCGCCCGCGCGCCCGCCGCCGCGAGGCGCCGCCGCAGTTCGGGGCCCGGCGGCACATCGTGGTCGAGGTGCACCGCGATCACGTCCGTCGTCGGCCCGACGGCCCCGACGGCGCGCAGCTTCGCCAGGGCGTCCGGCCGCCCCACCACATCGGCGAGCACCATGTCGTACGAGCCGCCGCGCGCGTCAAGCCCGGCGGGCGCCGCGCCCGGCGGGAGATACAGCAGCCGCCGCCCGTCCGGCCCGGTCACCGCGTACCCCGTACCCGGCGCGTCCAACGGTGTCGCCCGCACCCGGTGCCCGGTCAGCAGCGCCAACTCGCTGCCGTCCGGAACCCGCCCGGGCTGCGGCAGCCCCGCCGGCACCTCCACCGCGGGCCCGTCGTGCGGATGCGACAGCAGCACCTGCCGTACGCCGCCCAGCGAGCGTCCGGCGCGCGCGGCCGCGAACGCGGCGCC
This sequence comes from Streptomyces sp. SD15, assembly GCF_054462255.1. Taxonomy (NCBI): domain Bacteria; kingdom Bacillati; phylum Actinomycetota; class Actinomycetes; order Kitasatosporales; family Streptomycetaceae; genus Streptomyces; species Streptomyces sp. SD15. The sequence continues at coordinate 99,354 of NZ_JBTLMO010000006.1, forward strand.
GGGCGTGAGGTCGAGCAGCAGCGTGCCGTCCACGAGCAACGCGGTCGCCGCCCGCGCGTCCTCGCCGAGCGCGCTCGCGCAGGCCGCGCAGGGACAGTCGGGGCGGGGCAGGCCCTCGGGGGCGCCGGTGCCGAGCAGAGTCAGTTCCACGGGGTTGATTTTTCCGTGTCCCCGCAGGTCTTGCGCGTCCGACTAGGCTTCGGGCAGGAGTCGGATCTTGTCCGGCTTCCGCTGTGCAGTGTGCTCACACCCTGGAGGCGTACATGGCGGCATGGACGTGGCGGTTCGAGAAGTCCGACGGGACAGAGGTCCAACCGGCGGTGCAGCCCGAGGAGTTCACCACGCAGGGGGACGCGGAGTCCTGGATCGGCGAGGTGTGGAAGGACCTTCTGGAGGGCGGTGCGGACCAGGTGTTCCTCTTCGAGGACAGCACACAGATCTATGGGCCGATGAGTCTGCACGCCGAGCCGGAGTAGGCCGGTAGGGGAGTGCCGGGGTTGCCGGGACCGTCCCCGGCAGCCCGACCTTCCCGGGATCGCCGCCTCAGCCGCGCACTCCGCAAAGATGCAGCAGCGCCGCCACCTGACGGTACGGATCCGTCCGCCCGGCGCGCTCCTCCGCGGCCAGCAGAGTCTCCACGTCCTCGGGGACGGGCGCCCCGTCGGGCGCGGTGTCCGTGAACACCCGCACGCCGTACCAGGCGTGCAACGGCGCCCCGATCCCCTCGAGGGCCGACGTCAGTGTGGCGAGCCGGTCGGCGCGGACGGCGAGGCCGAGCCGATTGACGTAGGCGTCGGTGTCGAACGCGGCCAGCGTCGACGTCCAGTCCCCCGACAGCCCGGGCCGCATGGCCAGCGCGTCGGCGTTGCGCACCAGCAGCGAGAGCAGCCCGCCCGGGGCCAGCATCCGGGCCAGGCCCGCGAGCAGCGCGTCCGGCAGCTCGACGTACATCAGTACGCCGTGGCACAGCACCACGTCGAAGCTGCCGGGCAGAAAGTGGACACCGGTCTCGCGGCCGTCGCCCTCGATGAACCGCACCCGGCCCTGGATGCCCTCGGGCTCGGCGGCCAGCGCCTCCCGGGCCACGGCGAGCATCTTCGCGTCCTGCTCGAGCCCGGTCACCTGATGACCGGCCCGAGCCAGCCGCAGCGCCTGCGTGCCCTGTCCCATCCCGACGTCGAGCACCCGCAGCCGCTGCCCCACCGGGAACCGCCCGGCTATCTGCTCGTCGAGCTGCCGGGCCACCAGCTCCTGTCGTACGACATCACGCAGCCCGCCCAGCTTGCTCAGCCAGGCATCCGCCGCGCCCCCGGAGAAAGACGTCGCGCTCAGGGCCGCTCTCCGCGCTTGACCTGCGGCTTCGGCAGCCTGAGGCGACGCATCTGGAGGGTGCGCATCAGCGCGTAGGCGACCGCGCCCTTCTTGGGCAGGTCGGGGAAGCGCGCGTTCAGCTGCTTCTTCAGGCGGATCGCGAGACCGATCGAGTCGACCACGATCATCACGATCACGACGAGCCACAGCAGCAGCGCGACGTTCTGCAGCGAGCCCACCCGCACCATGCTCAGGACGAGGATGATCACGGCCATCGGCAGGAAGTATTCCGCGATGCAGAAGCGCGAGTCCACAAAGTCGCGCGCGAACTTCCGCACCTGTCCCTTGTCGCGGGCGGGCAGATAACGCTCGTCCCCGCTGGCCAGCGCCTGACGCTGGCGCTCCATCTGGGCACGGCGATCGTCGCGCTGCCGCTTGGCCGCCTCCTTGCGCGTCGTCGGCGTATTGGCGACGCTACGACGCTGGGTCTGGGCCTCACTGCGCTTGGGAGTGGGGCGGCCCTTGGGGGCCTGCGGGTCACGGGTCTGCTTGGAGTCGGTCACCGGCGCCTTGTCGGCGGGGGCCTTCTCTTCCTTGGCACGGCTACGGAACACAAAACACAAGGGTACGTGGTGCCGCGGCATGGACGTCATGCGAGTGGGGAACGATCCGGCAACACCGTACGTCTGTAGTGGGACAGAGGGGACGTTGCGCACGGGGGGAGACGGGGGCAGACCCCGAGGCCCACCTACTCCCTACGCCGGAGCACCGCCGTCCGCAGTCGTCCTTGGGGATGAGCGCATCCGTCCCCGAACAGTGCGGTAATGGATGCAGGGCCCGTACTGTGGGTTCTGTTGCAGTACCTGGGAGCTGGAGTCCGTCAGAAGGGGGCGCGCGAAGCCCATGAGCGGTGTCATGAAGCGTATGGGGATGATCTTCCGCGCGAAGGCGAACAAGGCCCTTGACCGGGCCGAGGACCCGCGCGAGACCCTCGATTACTCGTACCAGAAGCAGCTGGAGCTGCTCCAGAAGGTGCGCCGCGGCGTCGCGGATGTGGCGACCAGCCGCAAGCGCCTCGAACTGCAGCTCAACCAGCTCCAGAACCAGTCCTCCAAGCTGGAGGACCAGGGCCGCAAGGCGCTCGCGCTCGGCCGCGAGGACCTGGCCCGCGAGGCCCTGTCCCGCCGGGCCGCCCTCCAGCAGCAGGTCACCGACCTGGAGACGCAGCACCAGACCCTCCAGGGCGAGGAGGAGAAGCTCACCCTCGCGGCCCAGCGGCTCCAGGCCAAGGTCGACGCCTTCCGCACCAAGAAGGAGACCATCAAGGCCACGTACACCGCGGCCCAGGCGCAGACCCGGATCGGGGAGGCCTTCTCGGGCATCTCCGAGGAGATGGGCGACGTCGGCATGGCCATCCAGCGTGCGGAGGACAAGACCGCGCAGCTCCAGGCCCGCGCCGGCGCCATCGACGAACTGCTCGCCTCCGGGGCCCTCGACGACCAGTCCGGCATGGCCAAGGACGACATCCAGGCCGAGCTGGACCGGCTCTCCGGTGGTACGGATGTAGAGCTGGAGCTGCAGCGCATGAAGGCCGAGCTGGCCGGTGGCTCCTCGTCGCAGCAGGCGATCGAGGGCGGCACGGGCCAGTCCCAGTCCTCGTCACAGCAGCCCCAGGACACCCCGCGCTTCGACAAGCAGTAACCACCGGGTCCCAGGCCTGAGGAGGGCGACATGATCGTACGGATCATGGGGGAGGGGCAGGTGAGGCTGGACGACAGCCACCTCACCGAACTGAACAAGCTCGACGACGAGCTGCTCGCGGAAGTGGAGGGCGGCGACGAGGCGGGCTTCCGTCGCACCCTTGCCGCGCTTCTGGACTCCGTCCGCCATCTCGGCGCCCCGCTGCCCGACGACGCGCTCGAACCCTCGGAACTGATCCTCCCGTCCCCGGACGCGACCCTCGAAGAGGTCCGCGAGATGCTGAGCGACGACGGCTTGATCCCCGGCTGACGATCCCCCCGTCCCAGGCCTCTCAGCCCGTCATGGGGGTCCCCCCTGCTCGAGCGAAGCCGAGAGCTTGGGGGAGTTTGAGGACGAGGCCGTCCAGGCCGAACGGGGGTCTGGGGGCGGCAGCCCCCAGGGATGATGGGGGTCCCCCCCTGCTCGAGCGAAGCCGAGAGCTTGGGGGAGGGTAGGGGCGGCGAGGGCGAAGAACCCACACCCCGGTGGCCCCCGTTCCGCCCCCTGCAAGGGCCCCGTACCGTAATCGAAGTGAGCACCCTAGAACGCACGAGGTGCAGACTCCGCGCCCACCCCATGGTCCTGGACGCCGCACTGGCAACCGCTGTGCTGGCCTGCATGATGGCCAGCTCCGTCATCGACCCGCACGGGGAGCAGGGCACGACCTGGGGCGTCCGCACCCCGAACGCCCTCAGCCTCACCTTGATGGTGCTCGGCGCCGCGGCCCTCGTCTTCCGCCGCCGCGCCCCCATGGCGGTCCTCGCCGCGACGGGCGCCCTCTCCGTCCTGGAACTGGTGGCGAGCGACCCCAGGGCCCCGGTGGTGATGTCCGCCGTCGTCGCCCTCTACACCGTCGCGTCGATCAAGGACCGCCCGACCACCTGGCGGGTCGGCCTGCTCACGATGACGGTGCTGACGGCGTGCGCGATGCTCGTCGGCCCGCTGCCCTGGTACGCGCAGGAAAACCTCGCCATCTTCGCCTGGACGGGCATGGCCGCCGCCGCGGGCGACGCCGTCCGCAGCCGCCGCGCCTTCGTGCACGCCATCCGCGAACGCGCCGAGCGCGCGGAACGCACCCGTGAGGAGGAGGCGCGCCGCCGCGTCGCCGAGGAACGGCTGCGCATCGCCCGCGATCTGCACGACGTCGTCGCCCACCACATCGCCCTCGTCAACGTGCAGGCCGGAGTCGCCGCGCACGTCATGGACAAGCGACCCGACCAGGCGAAGGAGGCACTGGCGCACGTCCGCGAGGCCAGCCGCTCGGCGCTCAACGAACTCCGCGCCACCGTGGGCCTGCTGAGGCAGAGCGGCGACCCGGAGGCGCCCACCGAGCCCGCCCCCGGCCTGGCCCGCCTCGACGAACTCGCCGACACCTTCCGCAACGCGGGACTTCCCGTCGAGGTCGCCCGCGCCGACCACGGCACCAGCCTCCCCGCCGCCGTCGATCTGGCCGCGTACCGCGTCATCCAGGAAGCACTCACCAATGTGCGCAAACACGCGGGCCCGGAGGCGAAGGCCGAGGTCAGCGTCGTACGCGTAGGCCCGAACGTGGAAGTGACCGTCCTCGACAACGGACCGGGACACGACGACGGACCGGAAGAGGGCGGTGGGCACGGGCTGCTCGGGATGCGCGAGCGGGTCACCGCGCTCGGCGGCAGCTGCACGACCGGTCCCCGGTACGGAGGCGGCTTCCGGGTCCATGCGATCCTTCCGGTCAAGAACCGCACGCCTGCCCTGGGAGGCTCCGCATGACCATCCGTGTCCTGCTCGTCGACGACCAGGCGCTGTTGCGCAGTGCGTTCCGCGTCCTCGTCGACTCCGAGCCCGACATGGAGGTCGTGGGCGAGGCGTCCGACGGCGCGGAGGCTGTGCGGCTCACCCGGGACACACGCGCCGACGTGGTGCTGATGGACATCCGGATGCCCGGCACCGACGGGCTCGCCGCCACCCGGCTGATCAGCGCCGATCCCGGGCTCACACACGTACGGGTGGTCATGCTGACGACCTTCGAGGTCGATGAGTACGTGGTCCAGTCGCTGCGCGCCGGCGCGTCCGGGTTCCTGGGGAAGGGGGCCGAGCCCGAGGAACTCCTCAACGCCATCCGGATCGCGGCGGGCGGCGAGGCGCTGCTGTCCCCGGCGGCCACCAAGGGCCTGATCGCCAAGTTCCTCGCGCAGGGCACCGGTGCGGACGAGGCGCGGGACCCCGCCCGCGCCGAACGGCTCGACGCGCTCACCGGACGCGAGCGCGAGGTCCTCGTCCAGGTCGCCGGAGGCCACTCCAACGACGAGATCGCCGAACGCCTCGAAGTCAGCCCGCTCACCGTGAAAACACACGTCAACCGCGCCATGGCCAAGCTCGGCGCCCGCGACCGGGCGCAACTCGTCGTCATCGCGTACGAGTCCGGGCTGGTACGTCCAAGGGTGGAATGACAGGTGCCGGACTCGGCAAGGCGAACGCGGTCGAGGGGCACCTCGTACACCCGGGGTGCCCCTCGACCACGTACGAGCAGCGCGCGCGTTACGGCAGCGCCAGCATCCGCTCCAGCGCCAGCTTCGCGAACGCCTCCGTCTCCTTGTCCACCTCGATGCGGTTGACGAGGTTGCCCTCGGCCAGGGACTCCAGGGTCCAGACGAGGTGGGGGAGGTCGATGCGGTTCATGGTCGAGCAGAAGCAGACCGTCTTGTCGAGGAAGACGATCTCCTTGCCCTCGGGAGCGAAACGGTTCGCCAGCCGGCGGACCAGGTTCAGCTCGGTGCCGATGGCCCACTTGGAGCCGGCCGGAGCCGCCTCCAGGGCCTTGATGATGTACTCCGTGGAGCCGACGTAGTCCGCCGCGGCCACGACCTCGTTCTTGCACTCCGGGTGGACGAGGACGTTCACGCCGGGGATGCGCTCCCGGACGTCGTTCACCGAGTCCAGGCTGAAGCGGCCGTGGACCGAGCAGTGACCCCGCCACAGGATCATCTTCGCGTCGCGCAGCTGCTCGGTGGTGAGGCCGCCGTTCGGCTTGTGGGGGTTGTAGAGGACGCAGTCCTCCAGCGTCATCCCCATGTCACGGACGGCGGTGTTGCGGCCCAGGTGCTGGTCGGGGAGGAAGAGGACCTTCTCGCCCTGCTCGAACGCCCACTCCAGGGCCCGCTGGGCGTTGGAGGAGGTGCAGATCGTGCCGCCGTGCTTGCCCGTGAACGCCTTGATGTCCGCGGAGGAGTTCATGTACGAGACGGGCACGACCTGCTCGGCCACCCCGGCCTCGGTCAGCACGTCCCAGCACTCGGCGACCTGCTCGGCCGTCGCCATGTCGGCCATCGAGCAGCCGGCCGCGAGATCGGGCAGGACGACCTTCTGGTCGTCGCTCGTCAGGATGTCCGCGGACTCCGCCATGAAGTGCACGCCGCAGAAGACGATGTACTCGGCCTCGGGGCGCGCGGCCGCGTCGCGGGCCAGCTTGAAGGAGTCACCCGTGACGTCTGCGAACTGGATGACTTCGTCGCGCTGGTAGTGGTGGCCGAGCACGAAGACCTTGTCCCCGAGCTTCTCCTTGGCCGCACGGGCGCGCTCCACCAGGTCCGGGTCGGACGGCGAGGGCAGGTCGCCGGGACACTCGACGCCCCGCTCGCTCCTCGGGTCGGCCTCGCGGCCGAGCAGCAGCAGGGCGAGGGGCGTCGGCTGTACGTCGAGCTCCTGGGTCTGGGCGGTGGTCACGACACGCACCCTTTCTGTTCTGCGGCTCGCCGGACCGCGGGAGCGATCCGGCGGGTCATGCCGGGACAAGCCTTTTCGTCGAAATGACGCTATCTATCATAACCGCTTCACGTCATGTTGACGATGCGCATAGCGTCGATGTGACGTGAATCCCGGGCTGTCGGGCTGTCGGGCTGTCCACAGGGCGCTGTTCGCTCTCCTGCGCATGTGCGAGCATGAAGAGGACAGAAGACAGAACGGAAAGGCAGACTCTCGGCCCGGAATGAATCCGCGGCCCCGGCGGTTGCACCTGTCGGCAAGCAGTCTCCGTACAACCCGGGAGAGAAGCAGATGTCCGTATCGGACGAGACCACTACCGTGAACGACGGCATCATCCTGTCCGACGCCGCCGCCTCCAAGGTCAAGGCCCTGCTCGACCAGGAAGGCCGCGACGATCTGGCGCTGCGCGTCGCCGTTCAGCCCGGCGGCTGCTCCGGCCTGCGGTACCAGCTCTTCTTCGACGAGCGCTCCCTCGACGGCGATGTCGTCAAGGACTTCGGCGGCGTCAAGGTCGTCACCGACCGCATGAGCGCTCCGTACCTGGGCGGCGCGTCCATCGACTTCGTGGACACCATCGAGAAGCAGGGCTTCACGATCGACAACCCGAACGCGACGGGCTCCTGCGCCTGCGGTGACTCCTTCAGCTAAGCCCCCGGCCCCCGGCCGAACACTACGTACGAAGGCGGCGTCCCCCTCCGACAGGGACGCCGCCTTCGCGTATCAGCAGTCGCGGCCGCCTTCGCCATCGCTACCGCGCCTGGGGAGTCTCCGGCGACGCGCCCGGCACCTTCCCCTCCGGGATCGCCCTGCCGTCCGTCCCCACCACCTCGCGGTCGCCGAGTGGCTCGTCCAGGTGCACTGTCTTCTCGTAGAACTTCGCGATCAGGATGCAGTACTTGCCCTTCCACGGCGTCTCGGTCACGGTCACCGTCACCTTGTCCGCGCTCTCGCTCGCCTTCGCCGAGTAGTCCGCGCACACCCCGCCCGTGAAGCTCACGGTCAGATCCTTGCCGTCGGCCGTGTAGCCCTGCACCTCGACGTCCCGGGACGTCGGTGCCGCGGTCGGCTCATCGCTCGGCCCGCTCGGCCGCGGGCTGGGCGTCACCGTGGGTTCCGGTGACGTCAGATATGCCGGTTCGACCGCCGGATGCGTCACGGTGACGTCGGCGTCCGCGCCCGTCGGCCGTACCTCGAACAGCCAGGACGGCACCAGCGTCCGGTGCCCGGCCACGAAGTGCGACGCCAGCCCGAAGGTCGCCTTCTCGACGGCCACCGACTGCCGCTCGGGCACCACCGTCGACGCCGCGCACGGCGTCTCGTCGCGCTCCTTCAGCGGTACGGCGCTGGCGCAGCCGCCGGGCCCCTTGCGCGCGTCGCCCGAAGCCACCCCGGACGCCGACCCGTTCATCAGATCCAGCGTCTCCTGCGCGCCGATCACGGGGTACGTGTCCCCCTTCGCCGGCGTCTTCAACTGGCCGCTGCCGCCCAGCACTTGACCGTCCGCGCCGACCTGGACACCGGTGGTCCAGCCGGAGGTGGGCAGCCCGCCGACCTCCGGGTCGGCGTTCACCAGCCTTATGGCGCCCATGAGTTGGCTCGCGTCCAGCTTCGCGTCGTCCTGGCCCAGCGCCTTCAGGACGGGGGCGGCGGCCTTCTTCGCCGCGGCCTCGCTCACCGCGCGACCACTTGCGGAGCCGGGGGTGCTCGGGGAGCCGGGGGTGCATACGGCGCCCTTGCAGTTGTCGGTCCCGGGCGCGTACCGGCCGAACGTCCAGCTGCCGGGGGCCTGCCGGTTCACCTGCAGGCTCGGCCCGGAGCCGTCCTTGTCGGTACCGACCTTCCAGGTCTCGCCGGTGAGCTTCGGCGTCCCGGTGATGTCGAGGGCCTTCGCGAGGCGGGCCACCTCGGCCGCTGTGACCTTGCCCTCCGCCGCGTAGACGGGCGCCGAGTCCGGGCCGCCGGGCAGCTTGCCGTCGGCGCGGTAGACGGTGCCGTAGGGATTCGGCTCGCCGGGCGCGATGCCGCCCGTACCGCCCGTGTCACCCGTACTGCCGTCCGGGTAGCCCTCGAGGGCGAGCGCCGGGGGAGTGCCGTCGCCGCCGGGGGTCCGGGAGCCGCCGTTTCCCCCGCCGTCGGAAGCGGTCGTGGCGAAGTACGCTCCGCCGCCCCCGACGAGCAGAACCGCGGCCGCGACCGAGGCGACGGCCACCGGGGAATACCGTCGGCGTGGCTTCGCCGTCTCGGCACCCTCCTCGGGGGGGTCGGTCGCTTCGTTGTCGGGTCGCTCGGTGCTCACCGCATCGCTCCTTCGGCTCCGCTGCTGCTGGAGGGTCGTACACCGCATCCCCTATACGGGGGACAGCGATGGGACGCAGCGAGGGAGCGCGCGGTTCCCTGTGGGCGCCGACTCGGACGCCCCTTTCCGGGTCCCGCTCAGTCGCCGTAGTCGGACATCGCGTCCAGGAGGCGGGCGGAGGTGGGAGGCACGGTCACCCCGTGAATGAGCGAAGGGGAAACCGGGAGGGGCGTGACCGGGTCCGGAGCCGCCCAGTGCCGGGCCATCCGGGCGCCGTCGCCACGCAGTGACGCCAGATCGCCATCGAGGTCTTGCGAAGCCGAGCCGTGGACCTTGAGGTTCGTCATACTGGCACCGTAAGCACGGTGGGCGCCATGAAGAAAGATCTACTATCGGGTAGTTTCCACCGCTTCAATGGGCCCGTGTCCACCGGGTAGCGTGAACTGTCAATCCCCTCCCCTCGCAGGAGCGTGTCCTCGCCGTGCGTATCGCAGTCACCGGCTCCATCGCCACCGACCACCTCATGACCTTCCCCGGCCGGTTCGCCGACCAGCTCGTCGCGGACCAGTTGCACACGGTCTCGCTGTCCTTCCTGGTCGACAACCTCGACGTACGCCGGGGCGGAGTCGGCGCGAACATCGCCTTCGGCATGGGGCAGCTCGGCACCGCGCCGATCCTGGTCGGGGCCGCGGGCGCCGACTTCGACGAGTACCGGGCGTGGCTGGACCGCCACGGCGTCGACACCGGCTCCGTGCGCATCTCCGAGGTGCTGCACACCGCCCGCTTCGTGTGCACCACGGACGCCGACCACAACCAGATCGGCTCCTTCTACACGGGCGCGATGAGCGAGGCCCGCCTGATCGAGCTCAAGGCCGTGGCGGACCGGGTCGGCGGGCTCGACCTCGTCCTCATCGGCGCGGACGACCCCGAGGCGATGCTGCGCCACACCGAGGAGTGCCGGTCCCGCCAGATCCCCTTCGCGGCCGACTTCTCGCAGCAGATCGCCCGAATGGGTGGCGACGAGATCCGGATACTGCTGGACGGGGCGACCTACCTCTTCTCGAACGAGTACGAGAAGGGGCTCATCGAGTCCAAGACCGGCTGGAGCGACGCCGAGATCCTCTCCAAGGTCGGCCACCGGGTGACCACCCTCGGCGCGCAGGGCGTGCGCATCGAGCGGGACGGCGAGGACCCGATCGAGGTCGGCTGCCCCGAGGAGGAGCGCAAGGCCGACCCGACGGGCGTCGGCGACGCGTTCCGCGCGGGCTTCCTGTCCGGGCTGGCCTGGGGCGTCTCCCTGGAGCGCGCCGCCCAGGTCGGCTGCATGCTCGCCACGCTGGTCATCGAGACGGTCGGCACCCAGGAGTACCAGCTGCGCCGGGTCCACTTCATGGAGCGCTTCACCAAGGCGTACGGCGACGAAGCGGCGGCGGAGGTCCAGGCCTACCTGGCCTGACCGGGACACTCGGCCCAGCCAGGCCCTGTCGGCCTAGGCCACCCGGCGGACCACATACACCGAGCCGTGGTCCGTCGGCTCCTCCCCGATGTACTCCTGCCCGCGCATCTCGCACCACGCCGGAATGTCCAGCCGGGCCGCCTCGTCGTCCGAGAGAACGCGGACGAGGCCGCCCACGGGCACATCACCGATGACCTTGGCCAGCTCGATCACCGGGATCGGGCACCGCTTGCCGAGGGCGTCCACGACGAGGGCGTCGTCCCGTACGGTCGCCGCGGGCGCCGGCGCCCCCAGCTTCTCCCGTACCGCCGAGACCGCGACCGGCAGCACCGACAGGAAACGGTCGACATCCTCGGACGGCGTACCCGGCGGCAGCGACACCCGGACGTTGCCCTCGGTCAGCACACCCATCGCCTTCAGGACATGGCTGGGGGTCAGCGTGCTGCTCGTACAGGAGGAGCCGGAGGAGACCGAGAAGCCCGCGCGGTCGAGTTCGTGCAGCAGTGTCTCTCCGTCGACATAGAGACAGGAGAAGGTGACGATCCCCGGCAGCCGCCGCTCCGCGTCGCCGACCACCTCCACGTCCGACACCAGCTGCGGGACCCGTACCCGGATCCGGTCCGTCAGTTCCCGCAGCCGTACCTCCTCCGCGGCCGCCTCCGCGCGTACGGCGCGCAGCGAGGCCGCCGCCGCCACGACGGCGGGGATGTTCTCGAAGCCGGCCGCCCGGCCCGACTCCCGCTCGTCCACCGGCCCGTGGGGCGCGAACCGCACCCCCTTGCGCACGACCAGCAGCCCGACCCCCGAAGGCCCGCCCCATTTATGGGCGCTCGCCGTCAGCAAGGACCAGTCGCCCTCGACGCGCCCCCAGCCCAGCGACTGCGCCGCGTCCACCAGCAGCGGCACCCCCGCCGCCCGGCACGCCTGAGCGACCGCCGCCACCGGCTGCTGGGTGCCCACCTCGTGGTTGGCGGACTGGAGACAGGCGAGCGCGGTGTCGGGGCGCAGGGCGGTGGCGTACGAGGAAGGGGACACCATGCCCGTACGGTCGACCGGGACCTGGGTCACCGTGCCGCCCGCCGCCTCGTGAACGTCTGCTGCATGGAGCACCGACGAGTGTTCGACGGCTGACACGATCAGGTGAGGTCCAACGCGTCGGCGGCCCGCGAGGGCGCCCTCGATCCCGGAGTGGACCGCCCGGGTACCGGACGAGGTGAACGCCAGTTCGTCGGGGCGGCAGCCCACCGCGTCGGCTGCCGCCTCGCGCGCCGCGTCGAGCAGCAACCGGGCCCGCCTCCCCTCGCGGTAGAGCCGGGCGGGGTCGGCCCACCCCTCGTCGAGCGAGGCCTGCAGGGCCTGTCGGGCCACGGGGTGCAGCGGAGCCGCGGACGCGGCGTCGAAGTAGGACACGTCACCACGCTAACTCCTGCTCCGGAGGGGGTGTCAGAAGGCGTCCGGAGCGGGGCATTCCGGGGGTCCAAGGGCGCTCATCAGAACAAACAGCACTCCTTCGGGGAGTCGGACGGCGCGTTGGGCACCCTCCCCGCGCGACCCCAAATAGCGTCCAGTAGGGTTTGGTCCGCATAAACATCCAAACCCCTGCCCGTGTGCCAGGGCGGCGAGCGACCAGCGAGTAGGCCGTAGCCAACCAGCGCGGGCGAGACTCTCGGGAAGGCGCTACGTGAGTCCCAACGGCTCCGACCTCCCCCGCTGCCTGAAGGGCGCGGGCGGTACCCCCACGCCGCGGCGCCCGATGCGGCGGAAGCTGCTGCAGGCACTGACTGCGGGCCTGGTCCTGGCGACCGCCACCGGTTGCACATACAAGGACTTCCCCCGCCTTGGTATGCCCACCCCGACCACGGAAGAGGCTCCGCGGATCCTCTCCCTCTGGCAGGGCTCGTGGGCGGCCGCGCTCGCCACGGGCGTGCTGGTCTGGGGCCTGATCCTGTGGAGCGTCATCTTCCACCGGCGCAGCCGCACCAAGGTCGAAGTCCCTCCGCAGACCCGGTACAACATGCCCATCGAGGCGTTGTACACCGTGGTCCCGCTCATCATCGTCTCGGTGCTGTTCTACTTCACCGCCCGCGACGAGACGAAGCTCCTCAGCCTCGACAAGAAGCCCGACGTCACGGTCAACGTGGTCGGCTTCCAGTGGAGCTGGGGCTTCAACTACATCGAGGACGTCCCCGGTTCCACCGGGAACGCCCAGACCGACAAGAACCTGGCCGCCATTCCGGACCGGTTCAAGAAGGACTTCCCGGCGAACGCCGGCGGTGTCTACGACGTCGGCACGCCCAGCACGCGGAATCCGCAGACGGGCAACCCCGGTCCGACCCTCTGGCTCCCCGAGGGCAAGACGGTCCGCTTCGTCCTCACTTCACGTGACGTCATCCACTCCTTCTGGGTGGTGCCGTTCCTGATGAAGCAGGACGTCATTCCGGGGCACACCAACTCCTTCCAGGTGACCCCCAACAAGGAGGGCACCTTCCTGGGCAAGTGCGCCGAGCTGTGCGGCGTCGACCACTCCCGGATGCTCTTCAACGTGAAGGTCGTCTCCCCCGAGCGCTACGAGGCTCACCTCAAGGAGCTCGCGGCGAAGGGACAGACCGGTTACGTCCCGGCCGGCATTGAGCAGACGGGCCACGAGAAGAACCGGGAGACGAACAACCTGTGAGCATCCTCAACGAACCTCAGGGTGCCGGGGCAGCTGAAGACTCGTACGAGAACGAGCTGCCGGTACGGCGCAAGCAGCCCGGCAACGTCGTGATCAAGTGGCTCACCACCACCGACCACAAGACGATCGGCACGCTGTATCTGGTCACGTCGTTCGCGTTCTTCTGCATCGGCGGCGTCATGGCGCTGTTCATGCGCGCCGAACTGGCCCGTCCCGGCACGCAGATCATGTCGAACGAGCAGTTCAACCAGGCGTTCACGATGCACGGCACGATCATGCTGCTGATGTTCGCGACGCCGCTGTTCGCGGGTTTCACGAACTGGATCATGCCGCTGCAGATCGGCGCGCCCGACGTGGCGTTCCCGCGGCTGAACATGTTCGCCTACTGGCTCTACCTGTTCGGCTCGCTCATCGCGGTCGGCGGCTTCCTCACCCCGCAGGGTGCGGCCGACTTCGGCTGGTTCGCCTACAGCCCGCTGTCGGACGCGGTCCGCTCGCCGGGCGTCGGCGCCGACATGTGGATCATGGGTCTGGCCCTCTCCGGCTTCGGCACGATCCTCGGTGCGGTCAACTTCATCACCACGATCATCTGCATGCGCGCTCCCGGTATGACGATGTTCCGCATGCCGATCTTCGTGTGGAACGTGCTGCTCACCGCGGTCCTGGTGCTGCTGGCGTTCCCGGTACTGGCCGCCGCGCTGTTCGCCCTGGAGGCGGACCGTAAATTCGGTGCCCATATCTTCGATGCCGCAAACGGCGGAGCATTGCTCTGGCAACACCTCTTCTGGTTCTTCGGCCATCCAGAGGTGTACATCATCGCTCTACCATTCTTCGGAATCATTTCCGAGGTCATCCCGGTGTTCTCCCGCAAGCCGATGTTCGGCTACATGGGTCTCATCGGCGCCACCATCGCCATTGCCGGTCTGTCCGTGACCGTGTGGGCGCACCACATGTACGTCACCGGTGGCGTGCTACTCCCGTTCTTCTCCTTCATGACGTTCCTCATCGCCGTGCCGACAGGCGTGAAGTTCTTCAACTGGATCGGAACGATGTGGAAGGGCTCGTTGTCCTTCGAGACACCGATGCTCTGGGCGGTCGGATTCCTGATCACCTTCACCTTCGGTGGTCTGACCGGTGTCATCCTGGCCTCGCCGCCGATGGACTTCCACGTCTCGGACTCGTACTTCGTGGTGGCGCACTTCCACTACGTGATCTTCGGCACGGTCGTGTTCGCGATGTTCTCCGGCTTCCACTTCTGGTGGCCGAAGTTCACCGGCAAGATGCTCGACGAGCGGCTCGGCAAGATCACCTTCTGGACGCTGTTCGTGGGCTTCCACGGTACGTTCCTGGTGCAGCACTGGCTGGGTGTCGAGGGCATGCCGCGTCGCTACGCGGACTACCTCGCCGCCGACGGCTTCACCGCGCTGAACACGATCTCGACGATCAGCTCGTTCCTGCTCGGCCTGTCGATCCTGCCGTTCTTCTACAACGTGTGGAAGACCGCCAAGTACGGCAAGAAGGTCGAGGTCGACGACCCGTGGGGTTACGGTCGTTCGCTCGAGTGGGCCACGTCCTGCCCGCCGCCGCGGCACAACTTCCTCACCCTGCCCCGGATCCGTTCCGAATCCCCGGCCTTCGATCTGCATCACCCGGAGATCGCCGCTCTCGACCAGCTTGAGAACCACGGTCACGGTGGCAAGGCCCTCGCTGGTGGCAAGGAGGCCGGCAAGTGAAGGTCCAAGGCAAGATGTTCCTCTGGCTCGCCGCCTTCATCCTCGTCATGGCGATCGTCTATGGCGTGTGGTCGAAGGAGCCGGCCGGCACCACCGCGCTCTTCCTGGCCTTCGGCCTGAGCGTGATGATCGGCTACTACCTGGCCTTCACGGCCCGGCGTGTCGACGCGCTCGCGCAGGACGACAAGGAGGCCGACGTCGCGGACGAGGCCGGCGAGGTGGGCTTCTTCAGCCCGCACAGCTGGCAGCCGCTCTCGCTCGGCGTCGGTTGCGCGCTCGGCTTCATGGGCGTCGTCTTCGGCTGGTGGCTGCTGTACTTCTCGCTGCCGCTCTTCCTGATCGGCCTGTGGGGCTGGGTCTTCGAGTACTACCACGGTGACAACCGCACGCAGTAGTACGCGGCCCTGTAGCACGCGCTGAACGCCCGGGAACCCGGACACTCCGTAAGGAGGGTCCGGGTTCCCTCGTTCGGCGCACATCCCGTCCCTCGCACGGCTCACTCGCCGCGCCGTAACCGACGGGGGTTCATAGCGTGAAACCATGAACCACTCCCCGCGAATCCGTACGGTCGTCAGCTGCGCCACGCTGGTGGTCGCCTTCGGCGCGGCCGCCACCGCCTGCGGCTCTGACGGCCATCCCCTTTCGGCCAGGCCGTACGACGCGGCGGGTCACATCTCCTTCACCGGCCCCGACGAGAGCCAGAAGGTCGACCCCGACAAGCCCCTGGAGATCACCGCCACGGGTGACGACGGGCGCATCACCGATGTGACGGCCACCGACACGTCGGGGCGGTACGTGGCGGGCGAGCTCTCCGCCGACGGCAGCCGCTGGCACAGCACCTCACCGCTGGCCGCGGGCGCCCACTACACGGTGCGGGTGAGCACGGAGGACGCGGACGGCGCCACCGGCCGCCAGATCATCGTCTTCGACACCAGCACGCCCAAGGCGAAGAAGGCCCTCGGTGTGACCTTCGGGCCCGAGGCGGGCGAATACGGCGTCGGCCAGCCTGTCACCGCCGTACTCAGCGCCCCCATCAAGGACAAAGCCGCCCGCGCGGTCGTGGAGGGCGCCCTCAGGATCGACTCGGAGCCCGCCGTGGAGGGCGCCTGGCACTGGGTCGACGACAAGACGCTGCACTACCGCCCCAAGGAGTACTGGCCCACCCGGGCCACCATCCAGGCGCACAGCAACCTGAAGGGCCTCAAGGTCACCGAACGCCTCTGGGGCGGCGAGTCGAAGCCCCTGCAGCTCACCACCGGCAACCGCCTCATCGCCGTCACGGACGCCGCCGCGCACTCCATGACGGTCTACGAGAACGACCAGGTGATCAAGCAGATCCCGGTCACCACCGGCAAGCCCGGTTTCGAGACCCGCAACGGCGTCAAGGTGGTGCTCGGCAAGGAGTACTTCGTACGCATGCGCGGGACCAGCATCGGTATCGCGGAGGGCACTTCGGACTCGTACGACCTGCCCGTGTACTACGCGACCCGCGTGACCTGGAGCGGCGAGTACGTGCACGCGGCGCCCTGGTCGGTCGGCCAGCAGGGGTTGGCGAACGTCAGCCACGGCTGCACCGGGATGAGTACCGCCAACGCCAAGTGGTTCTTCGAGCACGTGCGCGAGGGCGACATCGTGAAGGTCGAGAACTCCAAGGGCAAGATCATGGACCTGTTCGGCAACGGCTTCGGCGACTGGAACCTCGACTGGCAGAACTGGCTCAGCGGCAGCGCCCTGATGGAGCGAGGCCCTGAGAGCCCGTCCGCGGCGGACAGTGCCCGGCTGCGCCCCGAGCCGGTGTGAAGCGGGGGGCGCGGGGAGCGCCCCCTCAGGGACGCGGAGCTGTGACACGTGCGGCTCCGCCGCGTGGGCGCGACAAGCCCCCACGACCCGCGGGCGCGCAACGCACCCGCCGCCTCGAGCCCTCACGCGCCCAAGAGGGCCTTACGCCGCAACAGAGAGGCCAGGGCGGACGCGAACTCGACCGGGTCCACCGGCAGCGTCACGGCGGCATCCGCACGGCTCCACGTGGCCAGCCAGGCATCCTGCGGGCGCCCCATGAGCACAAGGACGGGCGGGCAGTTGAAGATCTCGTCCTTGAGCTGCCGACAGACACCCATTCCGCCCATCGGGACGGCCTCGCCGTCCAGCACGCAGACGTCGATCCCGCCCTTGTCCATCTCCGTCAGGACCGCCGCGTGCGTGGCGCACTCGATGAACTCGACGGCGGGGACGTCCGGAGCCGGCCGGCGCCCGGTGGCGAGCCGCACCTGCTCCCGGGTGTGGGAGTTGTCGCTGTAGACCAGCACCGTGGCGGTCGGCTGCATTGTTCCTCCACGCATCTAAGAAGCACAGCTTTGGTCGGGAACTCCGGGTACCGATGGCGCGGATGCTACCCCTTCAAACACGTCGTCAACACCGGTTCGGACAGGGCTTCGATGGGCCATACGGGCTGGACACACCCCACGAACACCCCGAACGGCACCCCCGGGCGTGAGGGCGGGATAAGCGACCGACATAATGTCGGTCGTGGCGACAGCAACGACAGTAGAAACCGGGCACGCGCACCCGTCGGTCAATCGACCGAACCTCACCAGCGTCGGAACCATCATCTGGCTGAGTTCCGAGCTGATGTTCTTCGCGGCCCTCTTCGCGATGTACTTCACCCTGCGATCGGTGACCGGGCCGGAACACTGGAAGGAGATGGCGGACCATCTCAACTTCCCGTTCTCGGCGACGAACACCACGATCCTGGTGCTCTCCTCCCTGACCTGCCAGCTCGGCGTATTCGCCGCCGAGCGCGGGGACGTGAAGAAGCTCCGGATGTGGTTCATCGTCACCTTCGTGATGGGTGCGATCTTCATCGGCGGTCAGGTCTTCGAGTACACCGAACTGGTCAAGAAGGACGGGCTCTCGCTCTCCTCCGACCCGTACGGCTCGGTGTTCTACCTGACCACCGGCTTCCACGGCCTGCACGTGACGGGCGGGCTCATCGCCTTCCTGTTTGTCCTCGGCCGCACCTACGCGGCCAAGAGGTTCACTCACGAGCAGGCGACCGCCGCCATCGTCGTGTCCTACTACTGGCACTTCGTCGATGTCGTCTGGATCGGCCTCTTCGCCACGATCTACATGATCAAGTAATCGGGCCCACCGCCCGAAACATCCAGAAGCATCGACGCAGAAGATCCTGACACCGGGGTAATCCGTGAAAAAGCTCTCCGCACGACGACGCCATCCGCTGGCGGCGGTCGTCGTCCTACTCCTCGCGCTGGCGGCCACCGGGGGGCTGTACGCCGCGTTCGCACCCGCGAGCAAGGCGCAGGCCGATGAAACCGCCCAGTCCCTAGCCATCGACGAGGGCAAGAAGCTCTACGCCGTCGGCTGCGCAAGCTGCCACGGAACCGGCGGTCAGGGGTCCTCCGACGGGCCGAGCCTGGTGGGTGTGGGCGCCGCGGCGGTCGACTTCCAGGTCGGCACCGGCCGTATGCCGGCCCAGCAGCCGGGCGTGCAGGTCCCGAAGAAGAAGGTCATCTACTCGCAGGCCGAGATCGACCAGCTCGCGGCGTTCATCGCCTCGCTCGGTGCCGGTCCCACGATCCCGACCGAGAGCCAGGTCAGCCCCGAGGGCGCGGACATCGCCAAGGGCGGCGAACTCTTCCGCACCAACTGCGCGCAGTGCCACAACTTCACCGGCAAGGGTGGCGCGCTCACGGACGGCAAGTTCGCGCCGAGCCTTGAGGGTGTCGACCCGAAGCACATCTACGAGGCCATGCAGACCGGCCCGCAGAACATGCCGTCCTTCCCCGACACCACGCTGACGGAGAAGAACAAGAAGGACATCATCGCGTACCTCGACGCGGTCAACAGTGACGACACCGTGGAGCCCGGTGGCCTGAGCCTGGGTGGCCTCGGGCCGGTCAGTGAAGGCCTGTTCAGCTGGATCTTCGGTCTGGGCACCCTGGTCGCCGTCGCCGTCTGGGTCGCCGCTCGGACCGCAAAGGCCAAGAAGTCATGAGTAGCCAAGACAATCCCCAAGAGAACCTGCCCGCTGAGCAGGCCGACGAGCACGGTCACGGCGCGGTAGCCGTCACGGACGAGACGAACCCGTTCGCGGACCCGGGCCTGCCGCCCCATGAGCACCGCATCCAGGACATCGACGAGCGGGCCGCCAAGCGGTCCGAGCGTGTCGTCGCCTTCCTGTTCACGGTGTCCATGCTGGCCACGGTCGGCTTCATCGCCTCGTACGTGGCGATCCCGGCCGACAAGTCGATCTACGTCTTCCCGATCGGCCACATCAGCGCGATGAACTTCGCGCTGGGCACGACCCTCGGCGTGGCGCTCTTCGCGATCGGCGCGGGCGCGGTCCACTGGGCCCGCACCCTGATGTCCGACGTGGAGATTGCTGACGAGCGTCATCCGATCGAGGCGCCGGAGGAGGTCAGGACCAAGGTCCTGGCCGACTTCAAGCAGGGCGCCAAGGAGTCCGCGCTCGGCCGGCGCAAGCTGATCCGCAACACGATGTTCGGCGCGCTGGCCCTGTTCCCGCTCTCCGGCGTCGTGCTGCTGCGCGACCTCGGCCCGCTGCCCGGGACCACGCTGCGGCACACGATGTGGCGCAAGGGACTGCAGCTCGTCAACATGAACACGAACGAGCCGCTGCGTCCCTCGGACGTCGCCGTCGGTTCGCTCACCTTCGTCAAGCCCGAGGGCCTGGAAGAGCACGACGAGGACTTCCAGAAGGAGATCGCGAAGGCGGCCGTGATGATCGTCCGGATCCAGCCGGACAACATCAAGGACAAGCAGGAACTCGCGTGGGGCTACGAGGGAATCGTGGCCTACTCGAAGATCTGCACCCACGTCGGTTGCCCGATCTCCCTGTACGAGCAGCAGACGCACCACGTCCTGTGCCCGTGCCACCAGTCCACCTTCGACCTCTCCGACGGGGCCCGAGTGATCTTCGGCCCGGCCGGTCACGCCCTGCCGCAGCTGCGCATCGGTGTGAACGAAGAGGGCTACCTCGAGGCGCTCGGCGACTTCGATGAGCCCGTCGGTCCTGCCTTCTGGGAGCGCGGATGAGCACTACGCCCAACCCCGACGACGCGCGTTCTTCGCGCGACAAGGCGCCCGCCGGTGAGCGGGTCGCCGACTGGGCCGACGGCCGCCTGGGGATCTACTCCCTGGCCAAGGCCAACATGCGCAAGATCTTCCCCGACCACTGGTCGTTCATGCTGGGTGAGGTCTGCCTCTACACCTTCATCATCATCATCCTCACGGGTGTGTATCTGACGCTGTTCTTCCACCCGTCGATGAACGAGGTGGAGTACCACGGCAGCTACGTCCCGCTGCAGGGTCAGCTGATGTCCGAGGCGTTCAACTCGACCATGCACATCTCCTTCGATGTGCGCGGTGGTCTGCTGATCCGGCAGATCCACCACTGGGCGGCGCTGATCTTCCTCGCCGGCATGTTCGTGCACATGATGCGCGTGTTCTTCACGGGTGCGTTCCGCAAGCCCCGTGAGGTCAACTGGCTGTTCGGCTTCCTGCTGTTCGTCCTGGGCATGTTCACCGGCTTCACCGGTTACTCACTCCCGGACGACCTGCTCTCCGGCACCGGTGTCCGCTTCATGGAGGGCGCGGTCCTGTCCGTGCCGATCGTGGGCACGTACCTCTCGTTCTTCATGTTCGGCGGCGAGTTCCCGGGCGGCGACTTCGTGGCCCGTTTCTTCTCGGTGCACGTCCTGCTGCTGCCGGGCATCATGCTCGGCCTGGTGGTCGCCCACCTGATCCTGGTCTTCTACCACAAGCACACGCAGTTCGCGGGTCCCGGAAAGAGCAACAAGAACGTCGTCGGCATGCCGCTGCTGCCGGTCTACATGGCCAAGGCCGGAGGCTTCTTCTTCCTGGTCTTCGGTGTCATCGCGGTCATCGCGGCGATCGCCTCGATCAACCCGATCTGGACCATGGGCCCCTACCGTCCGGACCAGGTGTCCACCGGCGCGCAGCCCGACTGGTACATGGGCTTCTCCGAGGGCCTGATCCGTGTCATGCCGGGCTGGGAGATCAACTTCTGGGGTCACACGCTCGTCCTGGGTGTGTTCATCCCGCTGATGGTCTTCCCGCTGGTCCTGGTCGCGATCGCGGTCTACCCGTTCATCGAGTCCTGGGTCACCGGCGACAAGCGCGAGCACCACATCCTGGACCGCCCGCGCAACGTCCCGACCCGGACCGCGTTCGGTGCGGCCTGGATCAGCTGGTACTTCGTCCTGCTCGTCGTTGGTGGAAACGACATCTGGGCGACGCACTTCCATCTGTCGATCAACTCGATCACCTGGTTCTCGCGCATCGGATTCTTTGTGGTGCCGGTGCTGGTGTTCCTCGCCACCAAGCGGATCTGCCTCGGCCTCCAGCGCCGCGACAGGGACAAGGTGCTGCACGGCCGCGAGTCGGGCATCATCAAGCGCCTGCCGCACGGTGAGTTCATCGAGGTGCACGAGCCGCTCGGCCCGGAAGCGCTGCACACGCTCACCGCGCACGAGCAGTACCGGCCCGCCGAGATCGGCCCGACGGTCGACGAGAACGGTGTCGAGCGCAAGGTGAAGGGCACGCAGAGGCTGCGCGCCAAGCTCAGCAAGGGCTTCTACGGGGAGAACAACCAGATCCCCAAGCCCACGGTCGAGGAGTACGAGGAGATCACGAGCGGCCACGGCCACCACTGATCCCCTGACCGATCCTCATCGATCACCACGATCGCCACGGCAAGAGCCCTCGTCCATTGCATGGACGGGGGCTCTTTGCCGCCTCCGGGCCTGGATAGGGTGTTCTCATCTACAGGTGTCCCTGTCCAGGACGGACGGGACGGACCCAGGAGCGGCTTATGAGCGCTGTGAACCCCGCTGGAGGCAATACCGCGGCGGGCCGTTCCTGGCCCGAGGTACTGAACGGACTGCTCGACGGCCGTGACCAGAGCGCGGACAACACGGCCTGGGCGATGGACCGCATCATGCGCGGCGAGGCGACGGACGCGCAGATCGCCGGTTTCGTGGTGGCGCTGCGGGCCAAGGGCGAGACGGTCGAGGAGATCTCCGGTCTGGTCCGGGCGATGTACGACCACGCGAACGTGATCGAGGTGCCGGGGGAGACCGTCGACATCGTCGGCACGGGTGGCGACGGCGCGAAGACCGTCAACATCTCCACGATGTCGGCGATCGTGGTGGCAGGAACGGGTGCCAAGGTCGTCAAGCACGGCAACCGGGCCGCGTCCTCGGCGTCCGGTGCCTCGGACGTCCTGGAGAAGCTCGGCGTCAATCTGGAGCTGCCGCTGAAGCGGGTGGCCGAGGTGGCCGAGGAGGCCGGGATCACCTTCTGCTTCGCGGTCAAGTTCCACCCGGCGCTGCGTCATGTGGCGGCGGCGCGGGGGCAGTTGGGGATCCGGACGGTCTTCAACGCCCTCGGCCCGCTGACGAACCCGGCGCGCGTACGGGCGCAGGCGGTCGGCGTCGCGGATCCGCGCATGGCGCCGATCGTGGCCGGCGTGTTCGCCGAGCGCGGCAACTCCTCGCTGGTCTTCCGCGGTGACGACGGCCTGGACGAGCTGACCACCACGTCGACGTCGAAGGTGTGGGTCGTCCGTGACGGCAAGGTCCAGGAGGAGCGCTTCGACCCCCGTGACGTCGGCCTCGACCTCGTCCCCGTGGAGGCCCTGCGGGGCGCTGACGCCTCGTACAACGCCGATGTCGCCCGTCGGCTGCTGAACGGTGAGACGGGGCCCGTGCGGGACGCTGTGCTGCTGAACTCGGCGGCGGCGCTGGTCGCCCTCTCGCCGGGCGAGGCGCCGCTTGCGGAGCAGCTGCGCGTCGGGATGGCGAAGGCGGCGGAGGCGATCGATTCCGGGGCGGCGAAGGCGGCGCTGGAGCGGTGGGTGGCGGCCAGCAACGCGTAGCGCCCGCGGCGGCGGGGGGTGGGGTTTGTTCGCCCCCGCCGCCCCTACCCTCCCCCAAGCTCTCGGCTTCGCTCGAGCAGGGGGATCCCCATCCTCCTTGGGGGCTCCGCCCCGTCCCGGTATCCGGACATGGGGGTTGCGCCCGGGAGGGCGTGTGGCAAGATGCTGCGCAGGTCATGAGCGACAGCCATCAGGCCCCGGCCGGCTGTCCGGCAACCCTCCGTCCGTGGCGGGGTGCCCCGGGTGAAGACCAGGCCGTAGGCAGCGAGGTCTACGGCAAGCGCGGACCCCTCGCACTCTTTGAGTGGACACCAGGGGTCCTGGTCGTTCGAGGGAGCCCTCTGTGAGCAAGCGAATGCGATAGGGCTCGAGCCCCGCCTCCGCGTACCCCTTTTTCGCCTTTTCCTGTGCTGTGGACGCCCCGCCCGGGCTGTCCGGCACAGCGATTCCGCCTGCCTCTCACAGGAGCTCGCCATGTCTGTCTCCGTCATTGCCGCCGACCAGTCCGTTTGTGCCCCGCTGCCCGTTCTGGGGCGGGATGTCACCGTCCCGCTGGTCACCGGCGGCGAGGTCACCTACGCCGCGCTCGACTACGCCGCCAGCGCTCCGGCCCTGCAGCGGGTGTGGGACGACGTGGCCGCGTACGCCCCGTACTACGGCAGCGTGCACCGCGGCGCCGGATACCTGTCCCAGCTGTCCACCGACCTCTTCGAGAACGCCCGCACGACCGTCGCGGAGTTCCTGGACTGCCGGGAGGGCGATCAGGTCGTCTTCACCCGGTCGACCACCGACTCGCTCAACCTGCTGGCCGCCACCCTTCCGGCCGACTGCCAGGTCTTCGTCTTCGAGACCGAGCACCACGCCTCGCTGCTGCCGTGGAAGGACGCGCGGGTGACGTACCTCGACGCGCCCCGCACCCCGCGGCAGGCCGTGGCCACCCTGGAGGGTGCCCTCGCCGACCGCGACCCCCACGGTCCGGCCCTCGTCTGTGTGACCGGCGCCTCGAACGTCACCGGTGAGCTGTGGCCCGTGCGTGAGCTCGCCGCCGCGGCGCACGCGCACGGCGCCCGGATCGTCCTCGACGCCGCCCAGCTCGCTCCGCACCACCCCGTGTCGGTACGGGACCTCGACGTCGACTGGGTCGCCTTCTCCGGGCACAAGCTGTACGCGCCGTTCGGCTCCGGCGTCCTCGCGGGCCGCTCCGACTGGCTGCGTGAGGCCGAGCCGTACCTCGCCGGTGGCGGCGCCAGCCGCAAGGTCACGCGGCGTACGGACGGCGGGGTGGATGTGGAGTGGCACGAGAGCGCGGCCCGGCACGAGGCCGGCTCACCGAACGTCATCGGCGCCTACTCGATCGCCTCCGCCTGCAAGGCGCTCACCGAGGCGGGCTTCGACACGCTCGTCGCCCGTGAGCAGCAGCTCATCGCGGCCGTCCGCGCGGGGCTCGCCGAGGTTCCCGAGGTGCGTGTCCTGTCCCTCTTCGGTGACGACGCCCCGCGGGTCGGCGTCATCTCCTTCGTCGTGGAGGGCTGGAACAGCTCGCACTTCGCGGCGGCGCTCTCCGCGGAGTACGGCATCGGGGTGCGCGACGGACTCTTCTGCGCCCATCCGCTGGTGCGCACGCTCCTCGGCAGCGACCCGGGGACCCAGGGGGAGTGCGGCGCGCCCGAGGCCGCGCCGGGGGAGAAGTCCCTCAACGCGATCCGTGTCAGCTTCGGGGCGGGTACGCCCGATGAGCACGTGGAGCGTTTCGTACGGGCCGTGAGGGAGTTGGTCCGGGACGGTGCGAAGTGGAACTACCGCACGGAAGACGGCCGTTGCGTGCCCGCCGTTTGAGGTGACCGCGGGTGGTTGGGGGGCTTGGGTGGTGAGTTCGCCCCCGCCGCCCCTACCCTCCCCCAAGCTCTCGACTTCGCTCGAGCAGGGGGGACCCCCATCATCCCCGAGGGCTCCGCCCCCGGACCCCCCGGCGGTGGTTCTTTTGCTGCGGGACGGTGGGGGCTCGGCGCGCAGTTCCCCGCGCCCCTGGGTGTCTCAGCCCGTCCGGCGTTTGAGGACGAGGCCGTTCAGGCCGAACGGGGGTCTGGGGGCGGAGCCCCCAGGTAGGGATGGGACGGGTAGGGGCGGTGGGGGCGAGGAACCTAACCGTCCAGCCCGATCGCGAACGCCGCCTCCAGGTCGTGCTGGGAGTACGTGCGGAACGCGACGTGCGTGTCCGTCGCCTCGACGCCGGGAATCTTGCTGATCTTGCCGGGGATGACGTCGGCGAGATCGTCGTGAGCCTTCACCCGGACCATGGCGATCAGATCGTAGGTACCGGTGACGGAGAAGACCTCGCTGACACTGTCCAGCGCGGCGATCGACTCGGCGATCTCGGGGATCCGGTCCACGCTGGTCTTGATGAGCACGATCGCGGTGATCACGGCTGGTTTTCTCCCTCGGGGGCCGCGGCTGGGGTTTTCACTCTAGTCGCACGCCCGTAGCGCACCCACGCGTAGCCGAAGCCCAGGGAGAAGCCCACCAGGTGCGCCAGGTACGCCACCCCCGGGCCCTGGGCCGCCTGGCCCGCCGCCAGCCACTGCAGGGTCACCCAGAAGGGCAGTACGACCCAGGCGGGGAAGCGCAGCGGCAGGAAGAAGAGGAACGGGAAGAGACTGGTCACCCGGGCCCTGGGGAACAGGTACAGGAACGCGCCGAGGACCGCGGAGATCGCCCCCGAGGCACCGACCAGACTCTGCTCGGAGTCGGAATGGGCGATCGCGTAGCCCAGCAGGGCGAGGTAGCCGCAGCCCACGTAGAAGAGGGCGAACTCGAAGTGGCCCATGCGTTCCTCGGCCATCGCTCCGAAGACGTAGAAGAAGAGCATGTTCCCCAGGAGGTGGAGCCAGCTGCCGTGGATGAACAGGGCTGTCGCGGGGGTGAGCGCGGCGTTCGGGATTCCGCTGAGGAGTTCGGCGGGCACCACGCCCCAGCGCCGGAAATAGGTTCGCTGGGCGACCAGCAGTTCGTCCCCTGTGCCGTACGTCGGATTGAATCCCGAAGCCGGGCCGATCAGGAAGATCAGGCAGCACACGACGATCAGCCCGTACGTCACCGGCGCGGACTGACCCCGCGCCGCCCTGCCGACCGTCGTACTCCACTTGCTGATCATGCAACAGAGCATGACGTAACAGGACCTATGCGCACAGAGTGCCTCGCCGCTGTGGACGGCCGAGCGTCGAGTACCCGCCAGGCCGTAGGGTTACGAGCCACACGCACCAGGGAGACTGGCGCTGGACGGACACTAGAAGGAAAGCGACTGCCACATGACGGTTCCCCTGCCGACCGCCGAGACTCGCTGGCGCTGCACGCTCTGCGGCAACCTCACGCGATTCGACGTGACCCGCTCGTCCAAGGTCGTCGAGTATGTGCACCTCGACCTGGCTGGTGAGCCGAACGTCGAGGAGCGCAAGGTGGTCAGTGAGACCATCGAGTCGGTGCGTTGCCGCTGGTGCAATGCGGTGGATCAGGTGGAACTGGTGGACAGGCCGGGCGCCGGCTCCTGAGGGAGCGGGCCCCGCACAGACATTGGGGTGACGGATGGCGGAGACCACAGGCGGGGAGCCGGACGACGGCGCCGCTGAGGTGCTCGACCGTCCGCTGCCCGACGGCGTGCGACGTCGTGTCGTACAGATCGTGTCGGACGGGTTCGGTGGGTTGACCGTCGCCGAACTGCCTGCCCCTTTGCGGCAGTACGCCCGGTTCACCCCGAGTCGGCGGGCGAAGTTCGCCGGCAATGCCATGGCGACGGCGCTGGAGAGCGAACCGCTGTTCAGGCAGCGCATCGCCGAGAAGCTGAGAGAGGCCCAGCCGGAGCTCGTCGGTGCTCTCGACTCGGGTGCGCCGCCCCCTGCCGCGGATCCGCTGGACGTGGCGGCCGCGGCCTATGTGCTGCGCCCCATGGGCTGGGTGAAGCTGGTCACCGCGGCGGGCGAGGAGGCCCTGCGCGCGGACGCGGAGCGCGCCGACGAGGAGAGCCGCGCCGAGCTGGAGCGGCTGCGCGCGGAGCTCGCTGCGGCGCGGGGGCAGACCAAGGCCGAAACCGAACGGCTGCGTACGGAGCTGGAGTCGGCGCGCAAGGAAGCCGAATCGCTTCACCGCAAGCTGCGCGGCGCGCTCAGCGACGTCAAGCGGGGGGAGGCGGCCGTACGCAAGCTGCAGGGCGAGATGGACACCGTACGGGCGGAGGGGCAGGCCCAGGTGTCCACCGCCGAGAGCGAGACCCGGCGGCTCAAGGCGCGGCTCGCCGAGGCCGAGGCGGCCCTGGAGGCCACCCGCAAGGCGGCGCGCGAGGGGCGCAGTGTCGAGGACATGCGGGTACGGCTGCTGCTCGACACCGTGCTGGACGCCGCCCAGGGGCTGCGGCGTGAACTCGCCCTGCCGCCCGTGTCGGTGCGGCCCGCCGAGACCGTGGATGCGGTCGAACCGGGACGAATGACACCGAAGGACATCGCCGCCCGCGCGCTGTCCGAAAACGATCCCGCGATCCTCGACCAGTTGCTCGCGCTGCCGCAGGCCCATCTGGTCGTCGACGGTTACAACGTCACCAAGACCGGTTATCCGCAGATGCCGCTGGAGAAGCAGCGGCTGAGGCTGCTCGGGCAGCTCTCGCAGCTCGCCGCGCAGACCGGCGCCGAGGTCACCTGTGTCTTCGACGGGGCCGAGCTGGCCGCGCCGGTGCTGCTCGCGCCGCCGCGCGGGGTGCGGGTGCTGTTCTCCAAGCCGGGTGTCACGGCGGACGAGTTGATCCGTCAGCTGGTGCGTGCCGAGCCGCCGGGGCGGCCGGTCATCGTCGCCTCCACCGACCGCGAGGTGGCCGACGGGATCGCCAAGGCGGGTGCCCGGCCGGTGGCTTCGGCGGTCCTTCTCAAGCGCTTTTCGCGGGGCTAGCCCAGCGCATTTCGTGGGCTGGTCCAGCGCTTCTCGCGCGGCCGGCGACGGAGTCGGCGATCTGTCACCTACGCCCCATAGGGAACGTAAATCCCATGCGCAACTTCCGGGCGTGATGCCCGAATTCGCGAGATCTTCACGCGACGTAGCGTCAATCTCGTATCACTGCATGTGAGTTGTGTGTAAAGAATGCGCTGCGTGACAAACATTTTTGTGGTTTGGATTTGAACTGATCACAGGAAGGTCACTAGGGTCTGGGCTCGAACCTCCACTCGGGTGATCGCTCATTGGGAGTGACGGTGGAGGGACACCGCCCGTCGGCGTATCGGCAGGCGGCTGAAGGAAGAAGGAGCTCGCCTTCGTGGCGTCCCACCGTCGACCCAAGCAGCCGAGCCGCACCCGTGTGACCGTGCTCACCACCGCCGCAGCCGCAGCCGTTGCCCTCAGCGCCAACGCCGCCAACGCCGCGCCCAGCGAGAAGCCGAGCAAGGACGAGGTCAAGGCCAAGGTCGACAAGCTCTACGAGGACGCCGAGAAGGCGACCGAGAAGCTCAACGGCGCCGAGGAGAAGCAGGACAAGCTCGAGAAGCAGATCGACGATCTGCAGGACAACGTGGCCCGCGGCCAGGACGAGCTCAACGCCCTGCGCGACGGCCTCGGTTCGATGGCCAGCGCCCAGTACCGCACCGGCGGCATCGACCCTTCCGTGGCGCTCTTCCTCTCCTCCGACCCGGACGACTACCTCGACAAGGCGTCCGCGATGGACCAGTTGAGCAGTCAGCAGGTCGAGGCGCTGAAGAAGGTCCAGGAGAAGCAGCGTTCGCTCGCCCAGCAGCGCCAGGAAGCCTCCGAGAAGCTCGATGACCTCGCCGACACCCGCACCGAGCTGGCCAAGCAGAAGAAGGCGGTCCAGGGCAAGCTCGCCTCCGCGCAGAAGCTCCTCAACTCCCTGACGGCCGCGGAGAAGGCGGCCCTCGACGCGGAGGAGGACCGCGCCAGTCGCGACAGTCAGCGCAGCGCCCTCAGCGGCTCCACCAAGCCCGCCTCCGGCCGGGCCTCGTCCGCCTACGCCGCCGCGCAGAGCGTGATCGGCTCCCCGTACGTCTACGGCGCCTCCGGCCCCAGCTCCTTCGACTGCTCGGGTCTCACCTCCTGGGCCTACGCCCAGGCCGGCATGGCCATCCCCCGCACCTCGCAGGCGCAGGCCAACGCCGGTACGCGCATCTACAGCCAGAGCGACCTGCAGGTCGGCGACCTGGTCATCTTCTACGGCGACCAGCACCACGTCGGCTTCTACGCGGGCAACGGCCAGGTGCTGCACGCCCCGCGCACCGGCACGGTCGTGCGCTACGAGTCGATCAACAACATGCCGTTCCAGTTCGGCGTCCGCATCTGACGCGCACCTCGTCAGACGCACACCTCAAGACGTACACCTCGTCGGAGGGACCCTTCGCCCTCGTCGGAGGCACCCCTGCTGCGCCGCCCAAACGGGCGAATTGCAGCAACTCCCGCTGACCCCGCGCCCCGCCCATGACCTGCGTCATAGGCGGGGTGTCACTTTGTGTGCCCGCGGAGGCCTTTGGTCGCCACGTAGTCGCACAGCTACTGTCTGCCGCGTTTCCCCCAACTCCGGGGGATCGTCAGCGGAAGGGAGAGCGGCTACTCGTGGGGTCCCATCGCCGCCGTGCACCGTCCGGGTTCGACCGGGGCGTCAGCACCGCGGGAATCGCCGGCGTCGCTGGCACCGTACTGTCCGTCGCGGCCGCCGCCCTCGGGGCCGTACCGGCCGCCCCGGCACCGCAGGACGACACCCGGGCCGAGGTGGACCGCCTGTACACGCAGGCGGAGAAGGCCACCGAGGCGTTCAACAAGGCCGACGAACGCGCCGACTCGCTGCGCGGAGAGGTGAGCAGGGCGCGGGACCGGATCGCCCGGCAGCAGGAGCGCATCAACACCATGCGGCACGCGATGGGTTCGCTCGCCGGGGCCCAGTACCGGTCGGGCGGCCTCGACCCCTCCCTCGCGCTGATCTTCGCCGACGACCCCGGCGACTACCTCGACAAGGCCGCCGCGCTCGACCGGATCACCGCCCACCAGGCCGACGAGCTCAAGGACCTCCAGTTCGCCATGCGTGACCTCGCCCAGGAGCGGGAAGAGGCGACCGCCAAGCTCGCCGAGCTGGAGAAGAGCACCAAGGCCGTCGCCCGGCACAAGCGCACCGTCGAGCAGAAACTGGCCAGGGCGCGGCAGTTGCTCAACGCGCTGCCGGACGCGGAGCGCGCCGCCTATGACCGTGCCTCCCGCTCCGGCCGCCTGGACATCCCCGACCTCGGCAGCGGCGCGCCCGCCTCGGGACGTGCGGCCGCTGCCGTCGCCGCGGCCCGCTCCGCGCTCGGCCGCCCGTACGTGTGGGGCGGGAGCGGGCCGACCGGCTTCGACTGTTCGGGCCTCACGCAGTGGTCGTACGGGCAGGCCGGGGTCGGCCTGCCGCGCACCTCGCAGGGGCAGCGCAGCGCCGGACAGCAGGTGCCGCTCTCCCAGGCGCGGCCCGGCGACCTGGTCACCTACCGGTCCGACGCGAGTCACGTCGCGATGTACATGGGCAACGGCCAGGTGATCCACGCGCCCTATCCGGGCGCACCCGTGCGCTACGACCCGGTGGGCATGATGCCGGTCGCGTCGGTCACCAGAGTCTGAGGGTCGGTCCGAGGGTCCCCCTCCCCGTACGATCGGGAACGTGGCTGGTCGAAGGCGTGCGTGGGGTTCCCTGGTGCTGCTGCTCGCCGTGCTGCTCGCCGTGCTGGTCGGCTGCGGCGGGCAGCCGGAGTCGGACCGTGCTGCCGCCGAGGTGCAGCGGGTGCTGGACCGGCGGGCGGCCGCGGTCCTCGACCGGGACGAGTCGGCGTACCGGGCCACCGGAGAACCGTCGGGCCGGGCCGCGGAGTTCACGCGGCTGCGCGCCGTCCCGCTCGCGGCCTGGTCGTACCGCCTGACGGATCTGCACCGCTCCGGCGACCGGGCCACCGCCGACGCCGAGCTGCGCTACCGCATCGAGGGCTACGACAAGGCGCCCGTCACGGCCGCCCGCACCCTGCGCCTGAGCCGCAGCGGCGGGACCTGGCGCGTCACCTCCGACGAACCCGCCAAGAAGACCGGCGAACAGTTGTGGGAGCAGGGGGCGGTCAAGGTCGTACGGGGCGAGCACAGCCTCGTCCTGGGGGTCGGGCAGTCGGGCGAGCGGCTGCGCGCGTACGCCGGTCTCGCGGACCGTGCCGTGCCCGCCGTGTCCAAGGCGTGGGGCACGGACTGGTCGGGACACGTCGTCGTGCTCGTACCGCAGTCGCTGGAGGGCATGGCGGAGCTGCTCGGCGCCCCCGCGTCCGGGTACCGGGGGATCGCGGCGGTCACCACCGGCGAGGCGGGAGGCTCGGCGAAGGCGCCCGCGGACCGGATCATCGTCAACCCCGACGCGTACGGCATCCTCGGCGACTTCGGCCAACAGGTCGTGCTCACCCACGAGACGACGCATGTCGCCACCCGCACCCACACCAACCCCGCCACCCCTTTGTGGCTGTCCGAGGGCTACGCGGACTGGGTCGGCTATCGCGGCAGCGGGCGTACGGCCGCACAGGTGGCGTCGGAGCTGGAGGGCGCCGTGCGGGACGGGCGGGTGCCGGCCGCGTTGCCGGACGACGAGGACTTCGGGTTCACCGGGGACGCGGGGCGGCTGGCGCAGGCGTACGAGAGCGGCTGGATGGCGTGCCGGATGATCGCCGACCGCTGGGGCGAGGCCCGGCTGAACGACTTCTACCGCGCCGTCGGCGACCACGAGAAGCGGGCCGGGGCCGTCGAGGGCGCGT
Organism: Streptomyces sp. SD15; assembly: GCF_054462255.1. Taxonomy (NCBI): domain Bacteria; kingdom Bacillati; phylum Actinomycetota; class Actinomycetes; order Kitasatosporales; family Streptomycetaceae; genus Streptomyces; species Streptomyces sp. SD15. Next base: position 131,033 of record NZ_JBTLMO010000006.1, read on the forward strand.
TGCGGGACGTGCTGCACACGACGCCGGAGGAGTTCACCGAGCAGTGGCGGGCGTATCTGAGGACTCAGCTCGAGAGCTGATCGAGCCGGGCGATCGCCTCGGGCCGCTCGTGTACGCCCTGTCGGGATGTTCCTGGCCCGTGCCCGGCGTCAGGAGGAGGTCAGTGTCTCGTTGGTGCGGGTGGTCTGCGTGGGCAGGGTCGGGGCCGGGTTCGACACCGTGCCCCGCCACAGTTCCAGGGCGCCGAGCAGCGCGGCGATCACCAGTAGGCCATTGCGTGCGAAGAGCAGGGTGATGCCCAGCCAGTCGCTGGCCACGACGTGCGAGAACCAGAGCGGGAACTCCAGCACGGTCGCGAGGCACGCGGCCAGCACCAGGCCGACGGGCAGGGTCATCCGGCTGCCGCGGAAGCACAGGCAGACGGCGCCGATCCCGACCAGCCACACCATGTACTGCGGGCTGATGACCCGGCTGGTGGCCGTGAACATCAGCACCGCCACGAACGCGGCGTCGGCGAGCGTGTGCGACCGTGGCCGCTTGGCGCGCAGCCGCCACAGCAGCAGCCAGCCGAAGGCGGCCGCGGTGAGGGTCAGGGCCGCCGCGCTCACCACTTCCACGGACGGGCCGAGGAATTCCACCGAACCGTAGTTGAGCAGCACCTGCCCGTCCCAGCCGAAGTGCCGGGCCACATGGAAGACGAGGGAGCCCAGGGACTCCACCTCGGTGCCGCGGTCGCGCTGGAAGGTCAGGAAGGAGAAGGCGCCGGGCATCGCCACCGCGAACAGCAGCGCGAGCCCTCCGGCGGCGACCGCCGCCGCGGTCCACGCACGGTGCTTCACGGCCCCCACGAGCAGCAGCACCGGCCACACCTTCAGCAGCGCCCCGAAGCCCGCCAGTGCCCCCATCGCGCGCGGATGGCGGGCCCCCGCGAGGAGAGCGGCGACCGCCACGGCCGTCACCATCACGTCGTAGCGGGCGTAGACGGTCGGTCCGAGCAGGGGGACCCCGATCGCCCACACCCAGGCGCCGCGGGGAGTCCTGCCGGGGCGCAGGCCGGCGTACTGGAGCAGCGAGAACACCAGCAGGTCGGCGAGGAAGGCCAGTACGAAGAAGGCCGACGCGTAGTCGAGGAAGGGCAGCAGCGCGGGGGAGAGGATCGGGAGCGCGGCGGCCGGTGGGTACTGCCAGGTGACGTCGTCGAGGGGGAAGGTGCCGGTGCGCAGGATCTCGTACCAGCCCTGGTAGATCACGGAGACGTCGCTCGTGACGTCCGGGCCGGGGAAGACGTACACCTTGAAGACGAAGAGCAGCAGCATCAGCCTGGTCAGGCCCCAGGTTCCGAGCAGCGCGTACGGGAACCTCTCCCCCCTTGTGCCCGTCATGCCCACGTAGCCCATTTCATCCGGTTCTTGCGCGGTTTATTTCACTTTATTTCGCTGAGACATGATGACGCGCCGGACTGTGCGGGAGCCATGAAGCGCGGCCGTGCGCGGCTGTGGGCGCCGGGTGGGTGCCGGTTCGGCGGTTTCGGTACTGTCGAACACGATGCACAAGACCCTGATCGTGACCAACGACTTCCCGCCCCGGCCCGGCGGCATCCAGGCGTTCCTGCACAACATGGCGCTGCGCCTGGACCCCGAGCAGCTCGTCGTCTACGCCTCCACCTGGAAGCGCGGCCCCGAGGGCGCCGAGGCGACGGCCGCCTTCGACGCCGAACAGCCCTTCGTCGTCGTACGGGACCGTACGACGATGCTGCTGCCGACGCCCGGCGCCACCCGGCGCGCGGTCGGGCTGCTGCGCGAACACGGCTGTACGTCGGTGTGGTTCGGGGCCGCGGCCCCACTCGGCCTGATGGCACCCGCGCTGCGCAGGGCGGGCGCGCGGCGGATCGTGGCCACCACGCACGGGCACGAGGCGGGGTGGGCGCAGCTGCCCGCCGCGCGCGGGCTGCTGCGTCGTATCGGCGAGTCCACGGACACGATCACGTATCTCGGCGAGTACACCCGCTCGCGGATCGCCGCCGCGCTGACCCCGCGGGCAGCCTCGCGCATGGTCCAGTTGCCGCCGGGCGTCGACGAGCAGACCTTCCACCCCGGCTCGGGCGGCGACGTGGTCCGCGCCCGGCTCGGCCTGACGAACCGCCCGGTGGTCGTCTGCGTCTCCCGCCTGGTCCCGCGCAAGGGCCAGGACACCCTCATCCGCGCCATGCCGCGCATCCTCGCCAAGGAGCCCGACGCGGTGCTGCTGATCGTCGGCGGCGGGCCGTACGAGAGGGAGCTGCGCATGCTGGCGTACGACACCGGAGTCGCCGAAGCGGTCCGCTTCACCGGGGCGGTGCCCTGGTCGGAGCTGCCGGCCCACTACGGCGCGGGTGACGTCTTCGCGATGCCCTGCCGGACCCGCCGGGGCGGCCTCGACGTCGAAGGTCTCGGCATCGTCTACCTCGAGGCGTCCGCGACCGGTCTGCCGGTCGTCGCAGGCGACTCGGGCGGCGCGCCGGACGCCGTCCTCGACGGCGAAACGGGCTGGGTGGTCCGGGGCGGCTCCGCCGAGGACACCGCCGACCGCGTCATCACCCTCCTCGGCGACTCCGAGCTACGTCGCAGGATGGGGGAGCGGGGGCGCGAGTGGGTCGAGGAGAAGTGGCGCTGGGACCTACTGGCAGAGCGACTGAAAGAGCTTCTGTAGGTGCGCGTGGGGGGCAGGGACGTAGGCAGCCGCGGGCCGTAGCCGGCTGATCACGCAGTTCCCCGCGCCCCTGAAGGGGCACGCAGCCCCCCATGTCGAGAGGAGCGCGGGCTGTGACACAAGCAGCTCCGCGCGCGGGCGCGACCAGTCACGGACGGCCCGCCCCCTTCGCGCGTACCGCACCCTCCCGCGCGGCGGAGCCGCATATGTCAAGCCCCGCGCCCCTGTTGATTTCGGGGGTGGTGCGGCGGGTGGAGCACTGCGCACCATCGGCGACCTGTCGCGCCGGCGTCAACACGGTCGACCCCACCTGGTTCGAGTCCACGGAGTGGGGCCAATTCGCCCGGGTCTCCCGCAAACACGCCCAGAACACCGGCCTGAAGACCACCTTCGTACCGAATGTCTACGACTTCGCCCACATGCAGCGCGAGGCGGCCGGCACCGCCACCATCCACACCCTGGAGCGGGTCCGGGAGACGGGCGCGCTGCCCGCCCTGGACGCGAGCGTCGGCACCGGCTGGGGGACCAACGGCAAGGTGATGACGGGCCGCGCCAACCACCCCGCCAACCCCGTCTTCGCCGAAATCGCCCCGCTGCCCACCGGATTGGAGCACTGGAGCAGCCTCTATCTGGCGATCACCAAGAACCCGCAGCGCGCGTCCTCCACCTACGACGCGGCGACCGACTCCGCGAAGCTCGGCTGGACCGCGGCGCAGAGCGCGATGTCGGTGAGCATGGCCAAGACCTTCGCCGACGACTTCACGTACCACCCCCTGGGCGGCTGCGTGCTGGGCAAAGCGACGGACAACTACGGCCGGGTGAAGGGGCATTCGCACCTGTACGTCACCGACGGCTCGCTCGTGCCCGGGTCGATCGGCGTGAACCCGTTCGTGACGATCACCGCGCTCGCGGAACGCACCATGGCGCGGGTCCTCGTCGAGGACACCGCGCCATGAAGGCTTTCAGCGGGGTCTAGGGGCTGTCCGGCGGATCATGCCGCAGACGCGGGGTCTGGTGCGCCGATCTGCGGCGTTGTCGTCGGTTGCCGACTCCCTCACTCTCGACTTCGCTCGAGCGGGGGGACCCCCATCGCGTCGACGCTCTCCTCCGCCTTGCAGCTGGACGCACCAAGCCCCGCTCACCTGCGCTGGTTTGGCGCCGTTCCTTTCCTGCGACCTGATCCGCCGGACAGCCCCTAGCCCCGGTAGATCGCCTCGATCTCGTCCGCGTAGTCCTTCGCCACCACATTGCGCTTGAGCTTCAGGGACGGCGTGAGGTGGCCCGTCTCCTCGGTGAACTGGGAGGACAGAATGCGGAACTTCCGCACCGATTCCGCCTTCGACACCGCGGCGTTGCCATCGTCGACAGCGTCCTGGATCGCGCGCAGCAGATCCGGGTCCTCGCGCAGCGACGCCGCGGTGGAGCCCGCCGGCTTGCCGTGCTCCGCGGACCAACGGCCCAGGAACTCCTCGTCCACGGTGACCAGCGCGCCGACGAACGGCCGCCCGTCGCCGACCACCATGCACTCCGCGACCAGCGCGTGCGCGCGGATGCGGTCCTCGATCACGGCCGGGGCGACGTTCTTGCCGCCCGCGGTGACGATGATCTCCTTCTTGCGGCCGGTGATGCGGAGGTAGCCGTCCTCGTCGAGGGTGCCGATGTCACCCGTGTGGAACCAGCCGTCGGCCAGCGCCTCGGCCGTCGCGGCCTCGTTGTTCCAGTACTCCTTGAACAGGTGCTCGCCGTGCAGCAGCACCTCGCCGTCGTCGGCGATGCGGACCACCGAGCCGGGCAGCGGCTGGCCGACCGTGCCGATCTTCTGCCGGTCCCAGGGGTTGAACGCGGTGGCGGCGCAGGACTCGGTCAGGCCGTAGCCCTCCAGGACCGTGAAGCCGATGCCGCGAAAGAAGTGGCCCAGCCGCTCGCCGAGCGGGGCGCCGCCGGAGATGGCGTACTCGCCGCGGCCACCGAGCACCGCGCGCAGCTTGCTGTAGACGAGTTTGTCGAACGTCTTGTATTTGATCTTCAGGCCGAGGGACGGGCCCGAGGGCGTGTCCAGGGCGCGGCTGTACGCGATCGCCGTGTCCGCCGCCTTGTCGAAGATCTTGCCCTTGCCGTCGGCCTGCGCCTTGGCGCGCGCCGAGTTGTAGACCTTCTCGAAGACACGCGGCACACCGAGGATCAGCGTCGGCCGGAAAGCGGCCAGCTCGTCGGTGAGGTTCTTGATGTCCGGTACGGTGCCCAGCTTGATCGGCGCCATCATCGGCGCGACCTGCACCAGACGCCCGAAGACGTGCGCGAGCGGAAGGAAGAGGAGCACCGAACACTCGCCCGTACGGAACAGCGGGCGCAGCCGCTCCACGATGTTGCCGCACTCGGCGAAGAAGCTGCGGTGGGTGAGGACGCACCCCTTCGGGCGGCCGGTCGTGCCGCTCGTGTAGACGATGGTCGCCGGGTCGTCGGCCTTGGCGAGCGAGCTGCGCTCCTCGGCGGCGGCGTCGCTGACGTCCTTGCCGAGCCGCCCCAGCTCCTCCACCCCACCGGCCTCGATCTGCCAGAGGTGCTTGAGGGCGGGCAGCCGGTCGCGCACCGACTCGACGGAGGCCGCGTGCGTGTCCAGCTCGACGATGCAGGCAGTCGCGCCCGAGTCGCCGAGTATCCACTGCACCTGCTCGGCCGAGCTGGTCTCGTACACCGGCACGGTGACCGCGCCGGCGCTCCAGATCGCGAAGTCGAGCAGCGTCCACTCGTAGCGGGTACGGGACATCAGACCGACCCGGTCACCGGGCTGCACGCCCGACGCGATCAGACCCTTGGCCGCGGCCCGCACCTCGGCGAGGAAGACGGTGGCGGTGACGTCCGTCCAAGCGCCGCCCACCTTGCGAGCGATGACGGCAACGTCGGGATGCTGCGCGGCGTTTCTACGGACGATGTCGGTCAGATTTCCGTCCGCAGGGACCTCGTACAAAGCCGGAAGGCTGAACTCGCGCAAGACTGCTGCTCCTCATAGGGCGCCGGCGCCACGACGGTGTGTGATGCGACGGTGCGGTCCAAGGCTTGGGCAGTACTCAGAAAGACCATTGTTGAAATCCTGAGTACGACTGGACTGCCCGGACGTTACCCACCGGTACGCCTCTTTCGATAGGGGGTGCCAGTGAGATGTTCCCTGCGTCACACAGGTTGGCGTTCCTTCGCGCACAGTAGTCCACGCTCTTCTTGACTTGCCAGTAACCGCAGGTCCGACCGCCTCTATTCACGTTTGCCGCACACGCCTACGCTTGATCGACATGGCACCTACACGAGGCGGAAACCCTGGCACGCGCGTTCATGTGGTCAGTGACGTGCATGGCAACGCGCGTGACCTGGCCCGGGCCGGGGACGGCGCGGACGCCCTGATCTGCCTCGGTGACCTCGTGCTCTTCCTCGACTACGCCGACCACTCGCGCGGCATCTTTCCCGACCTGTTCGGCGTGGCGAACGCGGACCGCATCGTCGAGCTGCGCACCGCCCGCCGCTTCGCGGAGGCGAGGGAGTTCGGGGCGCGGCTGTGGGCCGGGGTCGGCATGGACCATGCCGTGGCCATCGAGCAGGCGGTACGCAAGCAGTACGCCGAGCTGTTCGCCGTGTTCCCGACGCCGACGTACGCGACGTACGGCAATGTCGACATACCGCCTCTGTGGCCGGAGTACGCCGGACCCGGTACCACGGTCCTCGACGGCGAGCGGGTCGAGATCGGCGGCCGGGTCTTCGGCTTCGTCGGGGGAGGCCTGCGGACCCCCATGCGCACGCCCTACGAGATCGACGACGAGGAGTACGCGGCGAAGATCGAGGCGGTCGGCGAGGTCGACGTGCTCTGCACGCACATCCCGCCGGAGGTGCCCGAGCTGGTGTACGACACGGTGGCGCGCCGCTTCGAGCGCGGGTCCCGCGCCCTGCTGGACGCGATCCGCCGTACCCGCCCCCGCTACTCCCTCTTCGGGCACGTTCACCAGCCGCTCGCCCGGCGGATGCGGATCGGCGCGACCGAGTGCGTCAACGTCGGACACTTCGCGGGCAGCGGCACGCCGTGGGTCCTGGAATGGTGAACCCCAGGTGGGGTGGCAAGGGTGGGACGGGCGCGCGGTAGCCTTCACGCTGCACACACGTGCGCACCACCCTCCCTCACCGGACCGCATCTGGAGGAGCCACCGCGATGGCGGAACACACCAGCTCGAGCATCACGATCGAGGCGGCACCGGCTGACGTCATGGCGGTCATCGCCGACTTCGCCCGCTACCCGGACTGGACCGGAGAGGTGAAGGAGGCGGAGGTCCTCGTCACGGACGAGCGGGGCCGCGCCGAGCAGGTGCGCCTCGTCATGGACGCCGGCGCCATCAAGGACGACCAGACCCTGGGCTACACCTGGACCGGCGACCACGAGGTCTCCTGGACCCTGGTCAAGTCCCAGATGCTGCGCTCCCTCGACGGCTCGTACCTCCTGAAGTCGGCGGGCAACGGCGCCACCGAGGTCACCTACCAGCTGACCGTCGACGTCAAGATCCCCATGCTGGGCATGATCAAGCGCAAGGCGGAGAAGGTCATCATCGACCGGGCGCTGGCGGGCTTGAAGAAGCGGGTGGAGGAAACCCACTAGGGCAGCTTCCGGCCCGTCCGGCCTTTGCGGATGCGGCCCTTCGGGCCGACAGGGGAGTCTGGGGGCGCAGCCCCCAGGGACGGGAAGGGCAAGGGCGGCGGGGGCGTTCAACGCAGGTAGCGTTCACCCCCATGCGCACCATCCTGATCACCGGCCCCGGCGGCACCGGCCGTACCACGGTCGCAGCCGCCACCGCGCTGAAGGCCGCCCGCCAGGGGACCCGCACCCTGGTGCTCACCGCCGACCGCACCGACACCCTCGGTGCCGTCCTCGGCGTACGCACCGGCGCGGAGCCCATCGAAGCCGCACCGAACCTCACCACCTGGCGCCCCGACGCCGCGGCCCGCTTCCGCGACGACCTCACCGCCTTCCAGGAACGCGCGACCACCGCCCTCGATCTGCTCGGCGCCTCCCGCCTTGACGCCGAGGAACTCACCCCCCTCCCCGGCGCCGAGGAGCTCGCCCTGCTGCGCGCCCTGCGCGACGCGGCCACCTCCGACACGTACGACCTGCTGGTCGTGGACCTCCCCCCGACTCCGCAGGCGCTCGCCCTCCTCGCCCTGCCCGAGGAACTCCGCCGCTATCTGCGCCGCCTGCTCCCGCCGGAGCGCCAGGCGGCCCGCGCCCTGCGTCCCGTCCTCGGCCGCCTCGCGGGCCTCCCGATGCCCGCCGAGTGGCTGTACGAGACGGCCGCCCGCTGGGACCTCGAGCTGGCCGCCGTGGCGGCGGTCGTCGAGGACCGTGCCACGACCGTACGGCTGGTCGCCGAACCCGGCCCGGCCGGCACCGACGCCGTGCGCACCGCCACCACCGCCCTCGCCCTGCGTGGCCTGCGCGCCGACGCCCTGGTCGCGAGCCGCGTCCTGCCCGACGTCACGAGCGACACCTGGCTCGCCGCCCTCGCCGCCCAGCAGCGCAAGACCCTGGACGAGTGGCAGGAGACGTACGCCGTCCACGAGGTCCCGCACCTCGGCCGCGACCCGCGCGGCACCGACGACCTCGTCGCGCTTCCCGTGCCCGCCGTCAACCCGATGCCCACCCCGGTCGAGTGGCCTGTCGTCGACCACCTCGCCGACGAAGGGGTGCTCGTCTGGCACATCCCGCTGCCCGGCGCGATACGCGAGGAGCTGGACCTGATCCGGCGCGGCGACGAACTGGTCCTCACCGTGGGGCAGTTCCGCCGGATCGTGCCGCTGCCGTCCGCCCTGCGCCGCTGCACCGTGGCCGGCGCGGCGCTGCGCGAGGGCGAGCTGCGGGTCCGTTTCACGCCGGACCCGGGTCTGTGGCCGCGCGCGAAGTGACCTGGCCCCGTGTACTCGGCCCCATTTGTGGCCGAGTACACGGTGAACCGCATACCCCCGTTCGGGTAACGTCGGAGGGAAGAACCGTAGGCAGGAGTCCGCCATGAGCGAAGAGCGCCCGACGTCCGACGCCGCTCCGCAGGAGGCGGTCGACGAAGCGCGTGCGACCGACGCCGATGCCTGGGCCAAGGCGTGTGCCGAAGACCTTGCGGCGGAGCAGGCCCGCCGCCGCGCCCAGTACGGACCGCCGCCGGGCTCGGCCACCGAGGAGCTGCGCAAGCTCGTCGACGCCCTCGCCGACAAGCTGTCCGGGCTCCAGTCGCCGCTGTTCGGCGCGGTCGCCTCGGGCACGGCCCAGCAGATGGTCAGCCAGGTCGTGCGGCAGGCCAAGGCGGCCGTCGAGCCGGTCATAGAGCGCAACCCGGATGTTTTCGACCACCTCGCAGCCGCGGGCTCCGAGCTGCTCGCCGCCTACCGCTCGGCCGTCGAGGCACAGGAGCGGCGCTGGACGACCCGGGACCCGGGCCCTCGCGACGAGGGCACCGGTCCGGGGGAGCGGATTGACTTGGACTAAAGGCCCCTCGGGTACGGTTGGCCGTAGCGGGGCTCGACCGAAACTGAGGGATTCATGGGACTCACCATCGGCGTCGATATCGGCGGCACGAAGATCGCGGCCGGTGTGGTCGACGAGGAAGGCAACATCCTCTCGACCCACAAGGTGCCGACCCCGACCACTCCGCAGGCCATCATCGACGCCATCGCCGCCGCCGTGGAGGGCGCGCGCGCGGGTCACGACATCGTCGGCGTGGGCATCGGCGCCGCGGGATACGTGAACCGCCAGCGCTCGACGGTCTACTTCGCGCCGAACATCGACTGGCGCCAGGAGCCGCTCAAGGCCGAGGTCGAGGGGCGCGTGGGACTGCCGGTCGTCGTCGAGAACGACGCGAACGCGGCGGCGTGGGGCGAGTACAAGTTCGGCGCGGGCAAGGGCCACCGGAACGTCATCTGCATCACCCTCGGTACGGGCCTCGGCGGCGGCATCATCATCGGCAACAAGCTGCGCCGCGGGCACTTCGGCGTGGCCGCCGAGTTCGGCCACATCCGGATGGTGCCGGACGGCCTGCTGTGCGGCTGCGGCTCGCAGGGCTGCTGGGAGCAGTACGCCTCCGGGCGCGCCCTCGTCCGCTACGCCAAGCAGCGGGCCAACGCGACCCCCGAGCACGCCGACATACTGCTCGCGCTGGGCGACGGCACGCCCGACGGCATCGAGGGCAAGCACATCTCTGTGGCCGCACGGCAGGGCGACCCGGTGGCGGTGGACTCCTACCGCGAGCTGGCCCGCTGGGCCGGCGCGGGCCTCGCCGACCTGGCCTCGCTCTTCGACCCGTCCGCCTTCATCGTCGGCGGCGGCCTCTCGGACGAGGGCGAGCTGGTCCTCGACCCCATCCGTAAGTCGTACAAACGCTGGCTCGTCGGTGGCAACTGGCGGCCCGTGGCCGATGTCATCGCCGCCCAGCTCGGCAACAAGGCGGGCCTGGTCGGCGCGGCGGACCTGGCCCGGGAGCCCGACCCGATCATGTGACCCCCACGTCCTGCCACACACCAACGCCCGCCGCGCCTCTTTCCGGGGCCCGGCGGGCGCTGCCGTGCGGTGCCCCTGCGGGGGCTGGCGGGGGTCGGTGTGCGGTGCCTGTCCCTGCGGGGTCTGGCGGGAGTGGGTGTGCGGTGCCTGTCCGTGCCGGGTCTGGCGGGGGTCGGTGTGCGGTGCCTGTCCGTGCCGGGTCTGGCGGGGGTCGGTGTGCGGTGCCTGTGCCTGCCGGGGCTGGCGGGAGTCGGCGTACGGTGCCTGTCCCTGCCGGGGATCGGCGGGTCTCCGTGCGGTGTCCCTTACGGGGATTCGGTGGGTGTTTCGTACAGCGCTCCGACGGCCGGTGATCGGCGGGCGTTGCGTACAGCGCCCCGACAGGGGCGCGGGGCTGTGACATATGCGGCTCCGCCGCGTGGGCGCGACCAGCCACAACGAACCCGCACCCACCGAACCATCCGCGGAATTCCGGCGCCCACAACGAACCGCTCCCGTATCTTGATCGCCATGCCGACCAGCCCCTCCGCCAGTCCGCTGCCCAGCCCCCGCACCGAACCCGACGGCTCCGCCGTCATCCGGGTTCTCAGCTACAACATCCGCTCGATGCGCGACGACACCGACGCACTCGCCCGGGTGATCGGCGCCTGCGCCCCCGACCTGGTCCTCGTCCAGGAGGCCCCGCGGTTCTTCCGCTGGCGCAAGAAGCTGGCCCGGCTGGCCGCCGCGTCCGGGCAGGTGATCCTGTCGGGCGGCGCGACATCCTCCGGCCCGGCCCTGCTCTGCTCCCTGCGGGCCACCGTCGAACACACCGAGGATGTCCTCCTGCCCCTCACCCCCGGCCTGCACCGCCGCGGCTTCTCCACCGCCGTCGTGCGCTTCGGAGGCGCCCGCCTCGGCGTCCTGAGCTGCCACCTCTCGCTCCAGAACGACGAGCGTGACGAGCAGGGCGGGCTGCTCCTCGACCGCCTCGCCGCCCTCGGCACCCCGCACGCCGTCGTCGGCGGCGACCTCAACGAACGCCCCGGCGGCCGGACCTTCAAGCGCCTCGCCGCCGAGCTCCAGGACTGCTGGGCCACCGCTCCCTGGGGCGGGGAGCACACCTCGACGCCCGCCGCCCCCCACCAGCGCATCGACGCGATCTTCGCCACGCGGGGCATCGAAGTCCTGGGCTGCGGGGTGCCTCCCCCACTCTCGGCTCCGCTCGAGCGGGGGGACTCCCATGGCCAGGCCGGTGTGACGGAGGCAGACTTGAGGGCTGCGTCGGATCACTTGCCCGTGCTGGCGGCATTGCGCGTACCTGTGGCCTGAGCCCGGTCCGCCGGCCCGCCCAGAGGCGCTGCCGCGTCCGCCCTGACGCCGAGGGCCCGCCCGGAGTGCTTCCGGGCGGGCCCTCGTACGACGTGGGAAGGGGGCCGTCAGACCACCGCGCCCCGCCCCGGATCGTCCCCGTCCTCGTCGTCGGGCCTCATACGTGCCACCAGTGTGACGAAGCCGCCCAGGAACCCGCCGATGCCGACGGTGGCGAGCCACCAGGTCATGTCCCAGCCGAGGAGAACGGCCAGCAGGAGCAGGACCGGTCCGCCGATGACCGCGAGCCAGGCGAACTTGGCTGTGGTGTCGGCCGCGGGCAGCGGGGGCGGCTCGGGCGGGACGAAGTGGCCCTCGTCGCCCTCGTCGAGGTCGTCCTCGGAGGGCTCGGGTGCCTGATAGTCGCGCGGGCCGCCGACGCCGGGAGCGAAGGCGACGGAGCTGCCCAGGGGCTTCGCCGCAGCGGGCTGGTCCCCGGCCTTGTCACCCGGCTCGGGCTTGTCCGCGCCGTCGGGGGCGTCGTTCGGCGTCGGGTCGAGGAGCGCCAGGTCCTCGACCGACTTGAACGGCTTCGCGCCGGGCGGGTCCGGCGGCTCCTCGCCGTACCCCGCGACGATCGACTGCCAGACGGCGTCCTCGTCGAACGGCACACTCTGCTCTTCACCGAGAGGCTCGCCGACGGGTACGCCCTTCTCGTCGGGCTCGCCGCGCTCCGCGTCGTGCTCAGCCACCAGTGGCCGTCCCTTCCTGCTGACCCGCCTGACCGACCTGACCCGCGCCGGACTCCTTGCCGACACTGGGTGCGAGCCGGCCGAGGAACGCGTAGCTCTCCGCGAAGATCCGGTCCGCGTCATGGTCCAACGTCGCTACGTGGTAGCTCTGTTCCAGCAGGATCTCCGTCACGTCCGTGGACGACACCCGGCCGAGGACGCGGGCCGAGTCCGCAGGCGGCACCACATGGTCCTGGGGGCTGCGCAGCAACAGCATCGGCTGGGTGACCTGGGGCAGCTCGCCGTCGACCATCCGGAAGAAGTTCCGCAGGGAGTGTGCGGAGTGCAGGGGCACCCGGTCGTAGCCCAGCTCCGTGGCGCCCTCCTTGGCTATGTCGCTCGCGATGCCGGGCGCCGTGCGCACGACATGGCGGAGCACCGGGAGGGCGTGCGCCGACGCCCCGTGCACCTTGATCGACGGGTTGACGACGACGATCCCGCTCACCGCGTCCCCGTGCTTCGCGGCGAGCCGCAGGGTCAGCGCGCCGCCCATGGAGAGGCCGAAGACGAACACCTGCGCGCAGCGGTCCCGCAGGGCGCGCAACTCGCGGTCCACCTCCGCGTACCAGTCCTGCCAGCCGGTGAGCTGCATGTCCTCCCAGCGCGTGCCGTGCCCGGGCAGCAGGGGCAGCGCGACGGTCAGACCGCGCTCGGCGAGATACTCGGCCCAGGGGCGCAGCGACTGCGGGGAACCGGTGAAACCGTGGCAGAGGAGGACGCCGACCTCTCCGCCCTCGTGGCGGAACGGCTCGGCTCCAGGCAGGACCGGCACCTTCGGTCTCCTGTTCATCAGGTGGGCGGACAAGGAACGGACAAGCGGGCGGACAAGCGGGCCTACGAGCGGGGCAAGGCGGCACAAGCAAGGCGGTGGAAAGCCGTGGGAAGCCGCCCCGAAGGTTCGAGGCGTACTTCACCGTACGCGACCGCACTGACACCGACCAGGGTCGTCGGGGCCTTTGGCACTGCTCCGGGTTAAGGTCTGAGCGACGACACAGGAGGCATTCGGTTGATCTACGGCGCAATGAAGTTTTCCATCGGAGGGCCGCTGAAGCTCGCCTTCAGGCCCTGGGTGGAAGGCCTCGAGAACATACCCGCCGAGGGCCCCGCCATCCTGGCAAGCAATCATCTGTCGTTCTCGGACTCGTTCTTCCTGCCCGCGGTCCTCGACCGCAAGGTGACCTTCATCGCGAAGGCCGAGTACTTCACGACGCCCGGCATCAAGGGCCGGATGACCGCCGCGTTCTTCAAGGGCGTCGGCCAGCTCCCGGTGGACCGCTCCGGCGCGCGCGGTGCGGGCGAGGCGGCCATCAAGAGCGGCATCGACGTCATCGAGCGCGGTGAACTGTTCGGTATCTATCCGGAGGGCACCCGTTCGCCCGACGGGCGCCTCTACCGCGGCAAGCCGGGTGGCCTCGCGCGCGTGGCGCTCGCCACCGGCGCCCCGGTCATCCCGGTCGCCATGATCGACACCGAGAAGATCCAGCCGCCGGGCAAGGTGATGCCCAAGCTGATGCGCCCGGGCATCCGCATCGGCAAGCCGATCGACTTCAGCCGCTACCACGGCATGGAGCACGACCGCTTCGTGCTGCGCGCGGTCACCGACGAGGTCATGTACGAAATCATGAAGCTCTCCGGCCAGGAGTACGTCGACATCTACGCGACCGCCGCCAAACGGCAGATCGCGGACGAGGCGAAGGCCGAGAAGCAGGCGCTGAAGGAAGCCGCGAAGGCGGCCCACGAGGAACGGTCGAGCTCTTAGACGCGTCCGTTCGGGGTGGTGGGGGTGGGGGACATGACCAAGCGCGAGAGAGTCATCAGGATGTCGGTCGAGCAGCCGCTGTGGCGTGCGCTCACCGCGTATCGCGTACTGACGATGCTGTACGCGATCGGGCTGTTCGTCAGCGCGCACGGCGAGTTCGTCCGCCCCTGGGTCGCCGTCGCGTACTACGTCGTCCTGTTCGGCTGGACGGTGGCCACCCTGCCCAGGGTCGCGAACGCGGCGAGCTGCACCAAGCGCTTCCTCGCCCTCGACCTCACCGTCGCGCTCACCGGCATCCTGCTCACCCCCGTCGCGGACGCGCACGACCGGATAGTGGCGGGTGGCCCGACGCTCCCGTCGATATGGACCGCGGGTGCCGTGCTGGCGTTCGCCGTCAAGGGCGGCTGGCGCTGGGCGGCCTTCGCCTCCACGCTCGTCGCGGTCGCCAACGTCGTCGAGCGCGGCGCCCCGACCCGCGACACCGTCCACAACGTGATCCTCGTCTGGGTCGCCTCCATCGCCATCGGATACGTCGTCGAGGTCGCCCGTGCCTCCGAGCGCACCCTCGCCCGTGCCCTGGAGATCGAGGCCGCGACCCGCGAGCGCGAGCGCCTCGCCCGCGACATCCACGACGGCGTCCTGCAGGTCCTCGCCATGGTGCAGCGGCGCGGTTCCACGCTCGGCGGCGAGGCCGCGGAGCTGGGCCGGATGGCCGGCGAGCAGGAAGTGGCGCTGCGCACGCTGGTCTCGGGCGGCATGGTCCCCGTCTCGCGGGTCTCCGAGGACGCCGCGCTCGGAGCGGTCGTACGAGCTGTCGACGAGCCGGACGACGAGGGCCCCGTCGACCTGCGCGCGCTGCTCGCCCCGTACGTCACCGCGCGCGTGACTCTCTCCGAGCCCGGCGCCCCGGTGCCGCTCGCCCCGGCCGCCGCCAGGGAGTTGGCCGGCGCTGTCGGTGCCGCCCTGGACAATGTCCGCAAGCATGTCGGCGAGAGCGCCCGGGCCTGGATCCTGGTCGAGGACGAGCCGGAAGCGGTGATCGTGACCGTCCGCGACGAGGGCCCGGGCATCCCGGAGGGACGGCTCGACCAGGCGGAGGGGGAGGGGCGGCTCGGCGTGGCCCTGTCGATCCGCGGCCGGCTGCGCGACATCGGCGGCGCGGCCGAACTGATCTCGGTCCCGGGCCAGGGCACGGAGGTCGAGTTGACGGTACCGAAGATTGCGCGATCGAAGGTCGCACGGGGGAAGGCGGAGCAGTGATGACGGACATGGCGGGGACGGAGAAGCGCGTGGGCGAGGACCCGATCAAGGTCATGGTGGTGGATGACCACCCCATGTGGCGCGACGCCGTCGCCCGCGACCTGGCCGCGTCCGGCTTCGACGTGGTCGCCACCGCGGGCGACGGCGAGCAGGCGGTGCGCCGCGCCCGGGCCGCCGCGCCCGACGTCCTCGTGCTCGACCTGAACCTGCCCGCCAAACCCGGCGTCCAGGTCTGCAAGGAACTGGTCGGCGCCAACCCGGCGTTGCGCGTCCTCGTCCTGTCGGCCAGCGGTGAGCACGCCGATGTGCTGGAAGCGGTGAAGTCCGGTGCCACCGGCTATCTGCTCAAGTCGGCGTCCACGGAGGAGCTGACCGACGCGGTGCGCCGTACGGCCGTCGGCGACCCGGTGTTCACACCGGGCCTCGCGGGTCTGGTCCTCGGCGAATACCGCCGACTCGCCTCCGAGCCCGTGCCCGCCGCGGGTGCCGACGAGCCCAAGGCCCCGCAGCTCACCGACCGCGAGACCGAGGTGCTGCGCCTGGTTGCCAAGGGCCTGAGCTACAAGCAGATCGCCGAGCGCCTCGTCATCTCCCACCGCACGGTTCAGAACCATGTGCAGAACACCCTGGGCAAGCTGCAACTCCACAACCGCGTGGAGTTGGTGCGCTATGCCATAGAGCGCGGCCTGGACGAGGCGTAAACCTCACGGACCGAGGCGTAAACCTGACGCCTACCCACCTTCGAGTGAAAGAGACTGATCAACACCCGCACAATTCACCGGAATTGCCGTTCCGCCCCATGCCGGAGTGACCTGGATCACTATTAGCGTGAGTCCCATCAGGCAACCGCGGCGAAGGGATTTTCCATGCGGGTCGGAGTATTGACCGGAGGCGGCGACTGCCCCGGACTCAACGCCGTCATCCGAGGCGTCGTCCGCAAGGGCGTACAGGAGTACGGCTACGACTTCGTCGGCTTCCGGGACGGCTGGCGCGGGCCGCTCGACAACGACACCGTCCGGCTCGACATCCCCGCCGTGCGCGGCATCCTGCCCCGCGGCGGCACCATCCTCGGCTCCTCGCGCACGAATCCCCTGAAGCAGGAGAACGGCATCCGCCGGATCAAGGAGAACCTCGCCAAGCAGGAGGTCGAGGCGCTCATCGCGATCGGCGGCGAGGACACCCTGGGCGTCGCCGCGCGTCTGGCCGACGAGTACGGCATCCATGTCGTCGGCGTACCGAAGACCATCGACAACGACCTCTCCGCCACCGACTACACCTTCGGCTTCGACACGGCCGTGGGCATCGCGACGGAGGCGATCGACCGCCTGCACACCACCGCGGAGTCGCATATGCGGGTCCTCGTGGTGGAGGTGATGGGCCGGCATGCGGGCTGGATCGCCATCCACTCCGGGCTCGCGGGCGGCGCGAACGTCATCCTCATCCCCGAGCAGCGCTTCGACGTCGAGCAGGTCTGTGCGTGGGTGACCTCGCGCTTCAAGGCCTCGTACGCCCCGATCGTGGTCGTCGCCGAAGGGGCGATGCCCAAGGACGGCGACGTGGTCCTCAAGGACGGCTCGCTCGACTCCTTCGGCCACGTCCGCCTCTCCGGCGTCGGGGAGTGGCTGGCCAAGGAGATCGAGAAGCGCACCGGCAAGGAGGCCCGCACCACGGTTCTCGGTCACGTCCAGCGCGGTGGTACGCCCAGCGCCTTCGACCGCTGGCTCGCCACCCGCTTCGGGCTGCACGCCATCGACGCTGTCCGCGACGGCGACTTCGGCAAGATGGTCGCCCTGCGCGGCACGGACATCGTCCGTGTCCCGATCTCGGAGGCCACAGCCAAACTGAAGACGGTCGACCCAAAGCTGTACGAGGAGGTAGGCGTCTTCTTCGGCTGACCCACGCCGGCCCGGGGGCCTGCCGGCCCCCGGGCCGCCGCGCCTGTGGCTGCTGTCCATGTCCACGCGCGACACGCTCACCGCGTCCCGGGCCCGCCTCGATGCGGCCTTCGTGCCCGGCCGCGCTGATCGCGCTGATCGCGCTGGTTGCCGCGACCGTCGCCCGGCGCAGGGCCGCGCCCTGGCCGAGCGGCTGCGCCGGTGGCTATGAACGGGAAGGATGGCGAAAGCACCGCGAAGAGCCCAGTGAAACCCCGTGAAGCTCCCAGCCAAGCCCCGCGTAACCCCGTAAGGCCCCCGCAACCCCTATAAAGCCCCGCGCACCTCCTGTAAGCCCCGCCCACCCCCTATAGCCCCCGCACCCCCTCTAAAGCCCCCGCACCCCCTGTAAGCCCTCGCACCCGCGATGCCCCCGCACCCCCGTAATGCCCCCGCACCCCCCGGGAGGGCCCCGTGGAAATCCTCGCCTTCGGTGTCCAGTCCGACGAGAGGCCCCTGCTCGAGAAGGCCTTCGCGGGCCATCACGAGGTCCGCTGCCTCGACGTCTTCCTGACGGAGGACACCGCTCCCATCGCGGCCGGATACGAGGCCGTCTCCACCAGCGTCAACTGCGGACTGGGCCACCGGGTGCTCCAGACCCTCGCGACCGGCGGAACCCAGCTGATCGCCCAGCGCTCCACCGGCTTCAACAACATCGACCTCGAGGTCGCCGAGCGCCTCGGCATGACGGTCGCCCGGGTCTCGTACTACTCGCCGTACTCGGTCGCCGAGTTCGCCTGGACGCTCGGCATGGCCGTCAACCGCCGTATCGTGCGCGCCGCCACCCGCACCCGCGACTTCGACTTCCGCCTCGACGGGCTGATGGGCCGTGACATGCACGGCCGCACGGCCGGGATCCTCGGCACCGGCAAGATCGGCGAGGCGTTCGCCCGGATCGCCCGCGGCTTCGGTATGAACCTGCTCGGCTGGGACGTCGCGGAGAACCCCACCTGCCTCGACCTCGGTATGAAGTACGTTCCCAAGGAGGAGCTCCTCGCCGAGTCTGACCTGGTCACCCTGCACGTGCCACTGATGCCGGAAACCCAGCGCCTGATCGACGCCGCCGCGCTGCGCGCGATGAAGGACGACGCGATCCTGGTGAACTCCAGCCGCGGCGGCCTGATCGACACCCAGGCCCTCGTCACCGAACTGCGCGAGGGCCGCTTCACAGGCGTCGGCCTCGACGTGTACGAGGCGGAGGCGGGGCTCTTCTTCCTCGACAAGTCCCTGGAGGCCGTCGAGGACGACACCCTCGCCCGCCTCGTCACGTTCCCGAACGTCCTGGTCACCTCCCATCAGGCGTACTACACCGCCGACGCCGTCGGCCAGATCATCGACACCACGGTGCGCAACGTCCTCGACTACACGGCGGGCCGCCGCTCGGAGAACGTGCTGGTGCCCACCAGCTGACCGATCAGCTCCCGTACGACGGCGGTCCCGTTCAGCGTCAGCACCGACTCGGGGTGGAACTGCACCCCCGCGAACCCGGGCCCGCGCAGCGCGTGCACCTCTCCGCTGTCACTGCGGCTCACCTCGACGTCATGGGCAGCCAGCTCCGCCGCGCCCTCGGCATCACAGCGCGCCACGAAGCTGTTGTAGAACCCGACCGTCTCGGCCCGGCCGAAGAGATCGACCTCCGTCTGCGTGCCCTGGTACGGCACTTCCTTCCGTACGATCTCCAGGCCCAGCTCCGCCGCGATCAGCTCGTGGCCGAGGCAGACGCCGAACACGCCGTGCCGGTGCCCCTGGACGACCTCCGACGTGAGCGCCCGCAGGAACCGCATCTTGGGATCGGCCACGTCCGACGGGTCACCCGGACCCGGGCCCAGCACGACCGGCCCCCGGTGCGCGAGAACCGCCTCCCGCAGCCCCGGCTCGTCATACCGCCGCACGGTCACCTCCAGCCCCGACGACCGCAGCACATGCGCCAGCATCGCCGTGAAGGTGTCCTCCCCGTCCACGACGAGCGCGTGCCCCTGAAGCGCCTCGGACCGCTCCTGCATCCGCAGCCAGAACGGCGCGAGCGAGTCCCGCCGCCCGTCCAGCGCCGCCCGCACCCGCGGATCGTCGGCCAGCTTCGCCCGTACGCCCTCGGCGCGCGGCCTCTTCTCCACGACCCCCAGCGCCGCCAGCACCCCCGCCGCCTTCGCATGCGTCTCGGCGACCTCGCCCGCCGGATCCGATCCCCGTACGAGCGTGGCGCCGACCGGTACCCGCAGCCGACCGCCCGCGTCGATGTCGGCGGTCCGGATCAGGATGGGGGAGTCGAGGGTCTGGGCCCCGCCCGCATCGCGCCCGATCAGGGCCAGCGCCCCCGCGTAATAGCCCCGCCCGCCGACCTCGTGCCGCTCGATCACCCGGCACGCGTTCTGCACCGGTGACCCGGTGACGGTCGCCGCGAACATGGTTTCGCGCAGGACGTCCCGGACATCCAGCGAGGACCGCCCCCGCAACTCGTACTCGGTGTGCGCGAGATGGGCCATCTCCTTCAGCCGCGGCCCGATGACGACACCGCCCATGTCGCCGACCGTGCACATCATCTTGAGCTCCTCGTCGACGACCATCGAGAGCTCCTCGATCTCCTTGCCGTCGGAGAGGAAGCCGAGCAGGCCGTCCACGGAGGGTCCCTCGGCCGGATAGCGGTACGTCCCGCTGATCGGGTTCATCACGACGGTCCCGCCGGACATCCGCACATGCACCTCGGGGCTCGCCCCCACCAGCGTGCGCTCCCCCGTGTGCACCACGAACGTCCAGTACGCGCCGCGCTCCCCGACAAGCAGCCGACGAAACAGAGCAAGGGCGTCGGCCCTCCCGAACCCCGGGATCTCCCCCTCGTACGTACGCCGGATGACGAAGTTCGCGCCCTCGCCGCGTCCGATCTCCTCGCGCAGCACGCGCCCGACGATGTCGGCGTACTCCTCGTCGGCGACGTCGAAGCCGCCGCCCTCGACCCGCACATCGTGCGTCGGCAGCTCCGACAGCGCCTGCTCCAGCGGCAGTTCGTACCTCTCTTCGGGGATCAGCGCCGCGAGCGGGGTGCCGTCGTCGCGGACGTCGAAACCGCGTTCCCGGATCTGCCGGTACGGGATGAGCGCGAGGCCTTCGTCGGGGAGGTCGGCGAGACGGTCGAAGGTGCCGACCGGGCCGAGCAGCAGTTCCACGGTCTCGTGGTCGTGGCCCGGAGTGCGGCGGCGCAGCAGGGCGAACGGACGGGGATCGTCCAGCAGGTCGAGCAGGTTCATCGGTCTGTTCCTTCTCACTCAGAGAGCTCATGGGGAGAGGCGCTGGGAGAGGAACGACCCCGGGAAACACCGAAGGCCGCCCCTCGGGCGGCCTTCGCGAAGTCTTGCGTACGCGCAGTCAGTGGGCCGCCGGATGAGCGGTCCACCACCAGTTCTGGGTCGAGTGCGCGAACATGCGCCGCACCTTACCCGACGTCGAGGGTCGGGCAACAGCGTGAACCGATCGCGCGCGACGTTCGGACTGCCCGGTCACCGGCCATGGATGGCATGGCAATCAAGCCCGACCGAGGAGTGAGCCATCCACGCAGTCCGTTCATCCCAGCTCCGCCGCGGAGGCGTCCGCGCGCTCACGGTGTTCGCCGCGGCAGCGGCCCTCGCCGCAGGCCCGCTCGGCGCCGCCCGCGCCACCGAAACCGACGACACGACCACGGTCAGCTACCGCGGCCACGACTTCACCGTCCCCGACTCCTGGCAGATCGTCGACCTGGAGAAACATCCCGACGTCTGCGTCCGGTTCGACCGGCACGCGGTGTACTTCGGCACGCCCGGCGACCGGCAGGACTGTCCGGCGGGAGCCGCAGGACATACCGAAGCGCTGCTGATCCAGCCCACCGCCGCCGTGCGGAGCACCGCCACCGAGAACCGCACCGCCCGCACCTACCGGGTCACCGCCGACCGGATCGCCGTGACCGCCGCGTACGGGCAGGACCGTAAGCGGATCCGGGACATCCTGCGCGGCGCCGGTCTGCCCGTCGCCGCCGCGCAGGCCGAGCCGACCGCCGGGGCGCCCGCCGCGGCGCCCCTCCCCGTCGACGCGACGTCCTTCCGGGGCGAGGGCTTCGACGCCTGCACCGCGCCGGGCCAGTCGGCGATGGACGCCTGGCGGGACGACTCCGACTACGGAGCCGTCGGTGTCTACATCGGCGGGATCAACCGCGCCTGCGCCCAGCCCAGACTCACCGCCGGATGGCTGCGGACGCAGTACACCAACGGCTGGCGGTTCTTCCCGCTGTACGTCGGCCGGCAACCCTCCGCCGACGGGGGCAGCTGCACGGGGAGCTGCGTGCCGATCACCAACCCCGTGCCGGAGGGCATCGCAGCCGCCGACGACGCGGCCCGGCAGGCGGCCGCGCTGGGCTTCGACAAGGGCACGGTGATCTACAACGACCTGGAGCACTACGACCCCGACCCCACCGTGACCAGCCAGGTGCTGTCCTACCTCGACGCGTACACCGAGCGCCTGCACACACTGGGCTACCGCTCCGGCGCGTACGGCAGCACCTCGTCCCTGGTCACCGACGTGGTGACCAACCGCAGTCGCATCACCCTGCCCGACGTGATCCACTTCGCCCGCTGGAACGGCCTGCCGACGACCGCCGATCCGACGATTCCCGCGAGCCTGTGGGCCAACCACCAGCGCGTTCACCAGTACGAGGGCGACACGACCGAGACCCACGGCGGCGTGACGATCTCCATCGACCGGGACCGGCTCGACGTGGATTAGCAGGTGGATCAGCAACATGCCTGCTCCGGGCGGCCGCGCGGACCCCTCGCGGGGACGCCCGGAGCACTCCCGATCGAGCGCTGCCCGTCTCAATTGATGGGCATGGGGGTGGACGCCCGACATGACCCCGTAATGTTGTACGGGTGACCGTGAACGCTAAGTCCAGTGCGAGCGCTGGCAACACCTGGCGAGACCTGCCCGCGGCGCAGCAGCCCGAGTACCCCGATGCCGAGGCTCTGCGCGATGTGATCGCGGACCTCGAGTCGTATCCGCCGCTCGTCTTCGCGGGCGAGTGCGACCAGCTGCGCGCCCGGATGGCGTCCGTCGCCAAGGGAGAGGCGTTCCTTCTCCAGGGCGGCGACTGCGCCGAGGCCTTCGATGCGGTGTCGGCCGACCACATCCGGAACAAGCTCAAGACCCTGCTCCAGATGGGCGCCGTGCTCACGTACGCCGCCTCGGTGCCGGTCGTGAAGGTCGGCCGCATCGCCGGCCAGTACTCCAAGCCGCGCTCCAAGGGCACCGAGACCCGCGACGGCGTGACCCTGCCGACCTACCGCGGTGACTCGGTCAACGGCTTCGACTTCAACGAGAAGGCCCGTATCCCGGACCCCGAGCGCCTGAAGCGGATGTACAACGCCTCCGCCTCCACGCTCAACCTGGTCCGCGCCTTCACCACCGGCGGCTACGCCGACCTGCGCCAGGTGCACGCCTGGAACCAGGACTTCGTGAAGTCGTCCCCGTCCGGCCAGCGCTACGAGCAGCTCGCGCGTGAGATCGACAACGCGATGAACTTCATGCGCGCCTGCGGGACGGACCCGGAGGAGTTCAAGACCGTCGAGTTCTACGCCTCCCACGAGGCGCTGCTCCTCGACTACGAGTCGGCGCTGACCCGCGTCGACTCGCGTACGGGCCACCTGTACGACGTCTCGGGCCACATGGTGTGGATCGGTGAGCGCACCCGTCAGCTGGACGGCGCGCACATCGAGTTCGCCTCGAAGATCCGCAACCCGATCGGGATCAAGCTGGGCCCGACGACGACGGCCGAGGAGGCGCTGCAGTACATCGAGCGTCTCGACCCGGACCGCGAGCCGGGCCGCCTGACCTTCATCGTGCGGATGGGCGCGGACAAGGTCCGCGACAAGCTGCCCGAGCTGGTCGAGAAGGTCTCCGCCTCCGGCGCGACCGTGGCCTGGGTGACCGACCCGATGCACGGCAACACCTTCGAGGCGGCCTCGGGTCACAAGACCCGCCGCTTCGACGACGTGCTCGACGAGGTCAAGGGCTTCTTCGAGGTCCACAAGGGTCTGGGCACGCACCCGGGCGGCATCCATGTCGAGCTCACCGGTGACGACGTCACCGAGTGCGTGGGTGGCGGCGACGAGATCTTCGTCGACGACCTGCACCAGCGCTACGAGACGGCCTGCGACCCGCGTCTGAACCGCAGCCAGTCCCTTGACCTGGCCTTCCTGGTCGCCGAGATGTACCGGGACCAGTAGCCGTCCACTGGCTGGTGCGCCTGTTACGGGCGCGTGTAGTGGGGCGCGGATCACATACGATCCGCGCCCCTCTCCACTTTTATGGACCCTGTGAGACGGGTAAGGTTAGGTTAGCCTCACCGATTAAGGGGATGGCACGACCTGATGAATCCCGCCGGGAGGTGAACCGCGTGTACGTCTGCAACTGCTTCGGTGTGACCGAGGCGCAGGTGAAGAAGCACGCGGAGGGCGGTGCCTGTACCCCCCGGCAGATAGCGTCGGCATGCAAGGCGGGCACGGACTGTGGTTCGTGCGTCCGCCGGATTCAGGCCCTGCTGGGCCGGGGCGCGTGCCCGCGCCGTGAGCTCGCGGACGAGGGTAGGCCGGTTCTCTCGCAGGTCCCGATGTCCGCGTCGTTGGACGAGGCCGCTTAGGGCCTGTCCGGCGGCAGGCCGGAGGGAAGCAGCGGCGCCTTGTCAGCGCAGGCGACCGGGGTCTGGTGCGTCGAGCTGCAAGGCGGAGGAGGGCGTCGACGCGGAGCGTCGGCAACCGACGACAACGCCGCAGATCGGCGTGCCAGACCCCGCGTCTCCGGCATGATCCGCCGGACAGGCCCTGAGCCGTTCAGCTGTCCGGCTGCTCGATCTGCTGCGCGATGTAGAGCGACTCGCCGAGCTTCTCCACCAGCTCGAGCTGCGTGTCCAGATAGTCGATGTGGTGCTCCTCGTCCGCGAGGATCGACTCGAAGATGTTCGCGGACGTGATGTCGCCCTTGGCGCGCATCACCTCGATCCCGCGCTTGAGGCGGTCGATCGCCTCGACTTCCACCTGCCGGTCGGCCTGGAACATCTCGGTGAGTGTCTGCCCCACACGGACGTGGAAAAGCCGCTGATAGTTCGGCAGGCCGTCCAGCATGAGGATGCGCTCGGTGATCTTGTCCGCGTGCTTCATCTCATCGATGGATTCCGCGCGCGTGTACTTGGCGAGTTTCGTCCAGCCCTTGTTGTCCTGGATGCGGTAGTGCAGCCAGTACTGGTTGATCGCCGTCAATTCGCCGGTGAGCTGTTCGTTCAGAAACTCGAGGACCTCGGGGTCGCCCTGCATCGCAGAGGCTCCTTCCAGGCGGGAACTGGGCAGGTTGCGCCGCATCCTCGCACCGGCGCCTCGGAGACGTCCAGTAAGTGCACGCTTAGTAGGAGTTGCCCCGAATAGGGCCGAAGCTGGTCAGGGGCACTGTCCCGGGTCTGTCAGGATGGAGTCATGGGTCAGCCGGTGGAGCACAGAACTGGAGAAGCGGCACAGCCGGAGCTTCCGCCGGGGCAGCGACTGCAGCGCGGCTGGCCGGTCACTCACTACGGCCCCGTACCCAAGTTCCGCTCCGAACGCTGGGACTTCAGGGTCTTCGGCGCCACCGCCGACGGCGAGAAGCACTGCTGGAGCCACGAGGAGTTCACGGCCCTGCCGTACGCCACGGTCGTGGCCGATCTGCACTGTGTCACGAAGTTCAGCATGATCGGGGCCGAATGGGGCGGCATCCCGGCGCGTACGATCCTGGAAATCGCCCCGCCCGCGCCCGCCGTCACTCATGTCATGGTCTGGGCCGAGTACGGATTCAGCTCGAATCTGCGCCTCGACGACTTCGCCTCCGACCGCACGATCTTCGCCACCCACAAGGACGGCGAACTGCTCACCGCGGAGCACGGCTTCCCGCTTCGCCTCGTCGTCCCCCACCTCTACGCCTGGAAGGGGCCCAAGTGGGTCCGCGGTGTGGAGTACATGACGGCCGACCGTCGCGGCTTCTGGGAGGAGCGCGGCTATCACAACATCGGCGACCCGTGGCGCGAGCAGCGCTACTCGTACCAGGAGGAGCCCGGGGACGGCCCCGAGCTCTGACTCTCTAGCGTACGAGCGCCGGTCAGTGGTGGTACCGGTGCACCACGGCGTGGCCCTTGCCGCGGCCGATGGTCCACTTGTTGACCGGGGTGGTGACCACGAAGGCGACCGCCAGCGAGATGGCGAGTGCGCTCCAGAACAGCGGGTCGCCGAGGTTCGCGTCCATCGCCCCCGGCCATAGCGTGATCACGCCGTTGTCGACCAGCTCCATCACGGCGATGGAGAGGGTGTCGGCGGCGAGTGCCACCCGGATCGCGGTCCTCAGGCCGACGCCCGCCCTCAGCACTCCGCGCAGCGTCAGCGCGTAGCCGAAGAAGAAGGCGAGCGTGATCGCCAGGATCAGGGTCGGCACGTTGCCCCAGCCGAGGGCGGTGCCGATCACCATGCCGAGCACCTCGCCGATGGCGCAGCCGGTGAGGCAGTGGAGGGTGGCCTGGACGGCCATGGACCAGCTCGCGGTCGGGTGTTCCTGGTGGTGCGTGTGCGTCTCGTGATGCGCGTGTTCCTCGTGGCGCGCCTGCTCCTCGTGGTGCGCGTGTTCTTCGTGCCGCATGGCAGCCCCCAGCGTCGGACGACGGTTCCTGCACCGAGCCAGAACCATATACCCCCTAGGGGTATTCCCGAGGTCAGTCGTCCCTGAGTTTCTTCAGCCGTTCCACGTCCGCCGCGTGTCCCTCCTTCCCGCCCGGCGTTTCGATGATCAGAGGTACGCCCTCGGTGGCGGGGTGGGTCATCAGCGCGCGGAACGGATCCTCGCCTATGTGGCCGGAGCCGATGTTCTCGTGGCGGTCCTTGTGGGCGCCGACCACGTCCTTGGAGTCATTGGCGTGGATCAGCTTGAGCCGGCCCTCGCCGACGGTGTCGACCAGCAGATCGAGGGTCTGGTGCATGCCGCTCGGCCCGGTCAGGTCGTGGCCCGCCGCATAGATGTGGCAGGTGTCGAGGCAGACGCCCAGCTTCGGGTGGGCGTCCAGCGCGTCGAAGTACGGCCCGAAGTCCCAGGTGCGGGAGCAGAGGGAGGCACCCTGTCCCGCGGTCGACTCGAGCAGCAGGAACGGGTCGTCGTCGTGAGTCAGCTCGTCCAGCAGGGGCAGCAGATACTCACGTACCTGCTGGAGCGCGACGGACCGGTCCCGGCCACCGGTGGCGCTCCCGGTGTGCACGACCACGCCCAGGGCACCGATCTCCCGCCCGCGCCGCAAGGAATGCCGCAGCGACTGCACCGACTTCTCGACCGTCGCCTCGGTGTGCGAGCCGAAGTTGATCAGATACGGGGCATGGACGTACGCGGGGATCGACTCGGCGGCGCAGGCGGCGCGGAACTCCTCGTCCTGCCTTGGGTTTCCGGCGGGCGTCGCCCAGCCGCGCGGGTTGGCGACGAACACCTGGACGGTCTCGGCCCGGAGGTCGCGCGCGTAGGTCAGGCCGACGGAGTTGAGGCCGCCGGCCACGGGAACATGGCCGCCGACGGGATTGCGGAGCTGCTTGCTGGTCACGCCCATCAGAGTGTCACGCGCTCCCGGGCGCCCCGTCGGCGGACCTCACGCCTGCCTCCCGCCCGGCCTCAGCGGATCTCGATGGTGATCGTCGACCCCTTGGGTGCCGTCTCACCGCCGTCCACCGACTGGCTCCTGACCGTGTCCCCGAAGAGTCCGAGCAGTCCGCGGTCCTCGTCGACCTCGAACCCGGCGTCCTCCAGAGTCTGCTTCGCGTCGTCCACGCTGTCACCCACCACGTCCGGGACCTCGACCATCTCGGGACCCTTGGAGATCGTCAGCGTCACGGTGTCGCCCTCGGCGGCCTGGCGGCCCGCGCCCGGCGACTGTTCGGCGACCAGACCCTTGTCGAACTCCGAGTTGACCTGCTTCGAGGCGATCTTCACCTTCAGACCCGCCTGCTCCAGCTCCGCCGTGGCGTCCTCGACGGACGCGCCCGTGACCTCCGCGACCTCCACCGGGCTGCCCTTGCTGACGGTGATCGCGACGGCCGACCCGGAACGCCGCGTGGTCCCCGCATCCGGGTCCGTGCTGATCACGAAGCCCCGGGGGACGTCCTCGCTGAACGTGCGGGTGACCATGCCGGGCGCCAGGCCCTCGTCTCTCAGCACGGCCTTCGCCTTGTCCAGCCGGTAGCCCTGCAGATCGGGCACCTTCACTGTCGCCGGGCCGGAAGAGATGACCAGCGCCACGGAGCCGTTGTCACGGAGCCTGGAGCCTGGCGCCGGGTCGCTGCTGATGACCGTGCCGCGCTTGACGGTGTCGCTGTTTCGCCGCGTGACCTTCCCTACGTCGAGACCGGCTCCCTCGATCCGCGACTTGGCCTGCGCCTCGGTCTGCGCCAGCAGCAGCGGGACCTTGGTGAACTGGCCGGAGTTGATGTACCAGACGCCCGCGCCGAGGCCGAACACCAGCAGGATCGCGGCGACGATCGCGACCATCCCGCGCCGAGGTGCGGGCATTCCGCTCCGGGGGCGCGAGGCGCGCCGCGACGCCGGGGGCGGCCCGGACTCGAACCGGCTGGTGTGCTCGAACCGGCTGGTCCGGTTGAGTACGGCGGCGTCGTTCTCGTCGTCCTCGTTGACCGGCAGCAGCCGCGGCAGGGACAGCGAGCGCGGGATCACACTCGTACGGTCCTCGGCGTTGTCGTGGCCCGCGGCGAGCGCCCGGGGCGGCACGGCGTCGAGCTGTTCGGCGGTGAGCCCGGCCCGTGCCTGAAGGACCTGGCCGAGGAGCGCCACCGCGTCGTACGGGCGCACCTCGGGGTTGCGGGCGGTCGCCGAGGCGACCAGCTCGTCCAGGGCGAAGGCCAGCCCCGGCACGGCGGCCGACGGAGCCGGTACGTCCTCGTGGAGGTGCTGGTAGAGCACCTGGGCGGGGGAGTCCCCGGAGTGCGGCTTGTCGCCGGTGAGCATCTCGTAGAGAACGACGCCGCACGCGTAGACGTCGACCCGGGTGTCGGCGGTGCCGTGCTCGATCTGCTCCGGAGCGAGATACGACACGGTGCCGAGAACGGCCCCCGTCGTGTTCGTGACGGTGTCCACGGCGCGCACCAGTCCGAAGTCCGCCACCTTGACCCTGCCGTCGTCCCCTATCAGAACGTTCTCCGGCTTCATGTCGCGGTGCACGAACCCGGCGCGGTGCGCGGCGCCGAGGGCGGCCAGCACCGGCTCCAGGATGTCCAGCGCGGCCCGCGGTTGCAGGGCCCCGCGCTCGCGCAGCACGTCGCGCAGGGTGCACCCGGCGACGTACTCCATGGCCAGATAGACGTACGACCCGTCCGCGCCCTGGTCGAAGACCTGCACCACATTGGGGTGCGCGAGCCGGGCCACCGACTTGGCCTCCCGGATGAACCGCTCGACGAACGAGCCGTCGGCGGCCAGTGTCGGGTGCATCACCTTGAGCGCGAGCACGCGGTCGAGGCGGGTGTCCAGGGCCCGATAGACCGTGGCCATCCCGCCGACCGCGATCCGTGCGTCGACGCGATAGCGGCCGTCGAGCACGCGCCCGACAAGCGGGTCCTGAAGGGTCGTATCCACGCAGGCGAGTGTACGAGCCGCCACTGTCAACACCGCCCACTCGGCCTCTACCGGCCCGGGACTGCAGCGGACCTGTGACGCACCTCGCCCCCGTCCACGACAACGCACCCCGCACCCCGCACCCGACGACGGTGAGCCGCCCCCACGGGCGACGCCCACCTTCCAATCGACTGGACTGGAAACGGGCGGTGCGCGGGCGGGAGAAAAAACCGCAGCGCCGGGGGCTAGAAGGCAGGCCGCTCGGGATCCAACCGCGCCACGCCCTCCTCAGGAGACGAGGCCAGGGCAAATCGCCGCCGAGGAATCCGCCCCGCACGCCGCGCAAGCCGTCCCGCGTCCACCGCATGCTTCATGGCCTCCGCCATCAACACCGGTTCCTGCGCCCGCGTCACGGCCGAGGCGAGCATCACACCCGCACACCCGAGCTCCATCGCCAACGCCGCATCCGACGCCGTCCCGGCCCCCGCGTCCAAAATCACCGGCACGCGCGCGTGCTCCACGATCAGCTGGAAGTTGTGCGGGTTCCGGATCCCGAGGCCGGACCCGATGGGCGACCCGAGCGGCATGATCGCGGCGCACCCGACGTCCTCGAGCCTGCGTGCGAGCACGGGGTCGTCGTTCGTGTACGGCAGCACCGTGAACCCGTCGTCGACCAGCACCTCCGCCGCCTCCAGCAGCTCGATCGGATCGGGCAGCAACGTGCGCTCGTCGGCGATGACCTCCAGCTTGATCAGCTCGGTGCCGAGCGCCTCGCGCGCGAGCCGGGCGGTCAGTACGGCCTCTCCCGCGGTGAAACACCCCGCCGTGTTCGGCAGCACGCGAATGCCGAGCCGGTCGAGCACGGACAGCACCGACCCGTGCGCCGAAGGGTTCACGCGTCGCATCGCGACCGTCGTCAGCTCCGTGCCGGACGCCACGAGCGCGCGCTCCAGGACATCGAGGCTGGGCGCACCCCCCGTACCCATGATCAGACGGGACGAGAAGGGCGTACCCCCGATGACAAAGGGATCGTCGGCCATGGGTCAGCCTCCTTGGACGGCGGTGAGGACTTCGACGCGGTCTCCCTCGGAGAGGGACGTGGACGACCACTGCGCGCGCGGGACGACGGTTTCGTTGAGTGCGGCGGCGACACCGGACGGCGCCGCCGTCAGGGCGGCGACGAGCGTGTCGAGGGCGGTGTCGGCGGCGATCAGGCGCCGTTCTCCGTTGACGAAGATGTTCATGCGGGCTGCTCCGTGCGGACGGCGGCGGCGCTGAAACGCCCGACCGTGAAAGGGCGGGCCACGTCGGGGAGCTCCCCGGTGGTCAGGACGTGCGCCATCACGTCCCCGGTGATGGGCGTGAGCAGGACGCCGTTGCGGTAGTGGCCTGTGGCCAGCAGGAGCCCCTCGAGTCCGGTCGGCCCGAGCAGCGGCGCGTTGTCGGGCGAACCGGGGCGCAGCCCGGCGCGTGTCTCCGTGAGCGGCAGCTCGGTGATCCCGGGGACCAGCTCATGGGCGTCGCGCAGCAGCTCGTAGACCCCGCCCGCGGTCACCGTGGTGTCCCAGCCGAGCTCCTCACTCGTGGCGCCCACGACGAGCTCGCCATTCTCGCGCGGCACCAGATAGACCTGGCTCCCGCGCACGACGGCCCGCACGGTTCGGCTCAGGAAGGGCGCGTACCGCTGCGGCACGGTCAGCCGCAGCACCTGCCCCTTCACGGGACGCACGGGCGGCAGCACGTCGTCGGGGACGCCCTCGAGCTTCCCGCTGAGGCTTCCCGCGGCGAGCACCACCTGCCCCGCCGTCGGCCGGTCGCCGTCCGTGGTGACGACCCCGGCGGCCCGCTCCCGTACGACGGTCAGCCGCTCCGCCCACGCCCGGTGGAACCTCACTCCGGCCCGCTCGCACGCCGTGACCAGGGCCTTCGCGAGCCGCCGCGGGTCGATCTGGTGATCGCCGTCGACCCGGAGCCCACCGCGCACACCGGGCGCGAGCATCGGCTCCAGGCGGCGGCACTCGCGACCGCTGAGCCATTCCGAGTCGAGCCCCGACCGCTGTTGCAGGGTGTGCAGTTCGCGCAGATGGGCGCGGTCGTCGGCGTCCAGCGCGACCGCCAGCGTGCCGCACCGGCGGTAGCCGAGATCCTGGCCCGTCGCCTCGGTGAGCTCGGTCACGAAGTCGGGATAACGGCGCGCGGAGGTGAGGTTCAGGCCCAGCAGGGTCTGCTCGCCGTAATGCAGCTCGGTGACGGCGGCGAGCATTCCGGCCGCCACGCGCGCGGCTCCGCCGCCGGGCTCGGGGTCCACGACCGCGGTGGCGAACCCGCGCTGAGCGGCCCGCCAGGCCGTGACGAGACCGATGATTCCGCCCCCGATGACAAGGACGTCTGAGGTATGTGTACGTGTAGGCGACATGGGCGTCCAGCCCCTCCCTTCGCCGGCATGACCCGGATCAGGTTCGTACGGTCGGAGGCCGCCAGCCTCCCTCTCAGCCCGGTGCGTCCGGGCTCCCGCGAGTGGTCTTCTGTGCTGGGGTCCGGGGGTCGTCCCCCGGGAGATGCAGCACGTTGGCTACCCTAGCCCGCTGCCGTATGTCTCAGTAAGGGAGCCTCCGTCCATGGCCCGTTCGCTCGACGGACTCGTCCTCGCCCCGGTCGCCGATCAGGCGCCGGGACAGGTGGGTACCCGCACCCGGTTCGCCTATCACGAGCGGGACGGCGAGATCTGGGCCGAGTACGCGGGCGGGGATGTCGTGCGTGGCCATCTGGTGGGGACGCGGGAGGGCGACCGCCTCGACTTCCGGTATGTGCAGTTGAAGCGGGACGGCGCCACGTCCGCGGGGCACTGCGTGTCGCTCGTCGTGGAGCTTCCCGACGGGCGGCTGCGCCTGGAGGAGACATGGGAGTGGGAGTCTCAGGCGGGCAGTGGGACGAGCGTGGTGGAACAGGTGGAGCAGGCCGAACAGGCCGAACGTTCGACGGGCGACGTGGAACAGGTCACTGAGCACGTCCGCTGACTGACGGATTGTCAGTTGTCTATGGTGATCAGGTGAGCGAGCAGACGCAGACGCAGGGGCGTACGGCACGGCGGGTCGTCATCGTGGGCGCGGGCATGGCCGGCGTGCAGACCGCGGTGGCCCTGCGCGACCAGGGCTTCACCGGCGGCGTGACGCTGATCGGCGCCGAGCCCCACCAGCCGTACGACCGCCCGCCGTTGTCCAAGGCGGTGCTGCTCGGCAAGTCCGAGGGCTCCGCCTTCGACGTCGACTTCGAGGCACTGGGCATCGAACTGCGGCTCGGCTGCGAGGCGCTGGGCGTGCGCCCCGCGGACCATGAGCTGGATACCGAGGCGGGGCCGGTGCCGTACGACGTCCTGGTCCTCGCGACCGGTGCGGAACCGATCCAGCTGCCGGGCGCGCGGGGCGTACCTGGCGTCCATCTGCTGCGCACCCTGGACGACGCCGAGCGGCTGCGCCCCGTGCTCGCCCGGCAGCACGACATCGTGGTCGTCGGGGCGGGCTGGATCGGCGCGGAGTTCGCCACCGCGGCACGCGAGGCCGGGTGCGCGGTGACCGTCGTCGAGGCCGCCGACCGGCCGCTGGCCGGGGTACTGCCCGCCGAGGTGGCCGACCCCATGGCGGCCTGGTACGCCGACAGTGGGGTGTCGTTGCGTACCCACGCGCGCGTGGAGAGCGTCGAGCCCGGCGCGGTGATCCTGGACGACGGCTCCCGGGTGCCCGCCGACGCCGTGGTCGTCGGTATCGGCGCCCGCCCCGCCACCGCCTGGCTCGCCGACTCGGGCATCGAGTTCGGGGCTCACCGCGAGATCGTGGCCGACGCGCACCTGCGCACCTCCGTGCCGGACATCTACGCGGTGGGCGACTGCGCGTCCTTCCCCTCGGGACGGTACGAGGAGCGACTCCTCGTCCACCACTGGGACAACGCTCTGCAGGGCCCGCGCACGGTGGCGGCGAACATCATCGGCGAGGCGCCGGCGGCGTACGACCCGGTCCCGTACTTCTGGTCCGAGCAGTTCGGCCGCTTCGTCCAGTACGTCGGCCACCATGCGCTCGCCGACACGACGATCTGGCGCGGCGACCCGTCGGGCGCCGGCTGGACGGTCTGCTGGCTCCGCGAGGCCCGCCTCGTCGCCCTCCTTGCCGTCGGCCGCCCCAGGGACCTGGCTCAAGGGCGCCGCCTGATCGAGGCGGGTACGCCGATGAACCCGGAACTGCTCCCGGACCCGTCCCGCCCCCTGAAGGACGCGACGGCGTAGCGGCGCGGGCAATCGAAAACGCATGCGATCCGCGAGACTCGGAACCCGGCTCGGAGGGTGCTCGGGTACCGAGTGTCAGTCCGGGATGGCAGGCTTGTCCCGTGACCGAGATTGACGCAAAGATCGATGCTCTCGTCCCCGCCTGGCTCACCCTCCCCGACATCGCGGAAATGCTCGATGTCGAGGTGACCCGCGTCCGGCAGCTGGTCAAGGAGGGCCAGCTGATCGCCGTACGCCGTGGTGAGAACCGCGCGCTGCACGTCCCCGCCGCCTTCATCGACGGGGCCGAGCAAAAGGTCGTCAAGGGCCTGTCCGGCACCCTGACGCTCCTGCGGGACGACGGCTTCACCGACGAAGAGATGCTCGAGTGGCTCTTCACCCCCGACCCGACCCTGCCCGGCACCCCCGCGCAGGCTCTGAGCGAGAATCGCGGCACGGAGGTGAAGCGCCGCGCCCAGGCGCTCGCCGTCTGATCCGACAACCGTCCGGCGTACGGACCACGATCGGCCCCGGACCACCCCGGGCCGACGTGGTCCGTACGCACCGCACCACGGGGGACACACGCATGCCCGAGAACGCCGTCACCGCCCGCACCCGGCTCGCCGACGCCCGCGTCTACCTCTGCTCGGACGCCCGTAAGCGCCAGGGCGACCTGGCCGAGTTCCTGGACGCGGTCCTGGCGGGCGGCGTCGACATCGTGCAGCTGCGTGACAAGGGCATGGAGGCGGCCGAGGAGCTGGAGCACCTCCAGGTCTTCGCGGACGCCTGCGCCCGCCACGGCAAGCTCCTCGCGGTCAACGACCGTGCGGACGTCGCCCACGCGGCCCGCGCCGACGTCCTGCACCTGGGCCAGGGCGACCTCCCGGTCCCCGCGGCCCGCGCCGTTCTCGGCGACGAGGTCCTGATAGGCCGCTCCACACATGCCGAGTCCGAGGCCGCGGCCGCCGCCGTCCAGGAGGGTGTGGACTACTTCTGCACCGGCCCCTGCTGGCCCACCCCCACCAAGCCCGGCCGCCACGCACCCGGCCTCGACCTGGTGCGTCACACTGCCGCGCTGGGCACGGACCGGCCCTGGTTCGCCATCGGCGGCATCGACCTCGGCAATCTCGACGAGGTGCTGGAGGCGGGCGCGCGCCGTGTCGTCGTCGTACGGGCGATCACCGAGGCGGACGATCCGGGAGCGGCGGCGGGAGAATTCGCGAAGCGACTGCGTCACGCATAGCTCCGCACGGCCGTCCGGATCAGTTGTCCGACGGTTGTCCGAGGGGTGGACAACAAATCGACATATCGGACAATTCTCTCCAGTTCGGTTGGGTGACCGGCGCCCCCTGGCTAACCTGCGGGTATGGCCCTCGGATCTGCTTCCACCAGGACTGACCGCGCACGCACCGTGCGCGACATGCTCGCGACCGGCAAGACGACGTATTCGTTCGAGTTCTACGCGCCGAAGACCCCCAAGGGCCAGCGGAGCCTGTGGAACGCGCTCCGCCGGGTCGAGGCCGTCGCGCCCGACTTCGTTTCCGTGACCTACGGAGCCGGTGGCTCCACGCGCGCGGGCACGGTCAAGGAGGCCGAACAGATCGTCGTCGACACGACGCTCACCCCGGTGGCCCACCTCACCGCGGTCAACCACTCCATCGCGGAACTGCGCAACATCATCGGCCAGTACGCGGACGCCGGTATCCGGAACATCCTCGCGGTCCGGGGCGACCCGCCCGGCGACCCCATGGGCGAGTGGGTGCCGCACCCCCGGGGCCTCACCTACGCGGCCGAACTCGTCCGTCTCATCAAGGAGTCGGGCGACTTCTGCGTCGGCGTCGCCGCCTTCCCGGAGATGCACCCCCGCTCCGCCGACTGGGACGTGGACGTGGCGCACTTCATCGACAAGTGCCGGGCCGGCGCGGACTATGCGATCACCCAGATGTTCTTCCAGCCCGATTCGTACCTGCGTCTGCGCGACCGCGTCGTGGCGGCCGGCTGTGCGACACCGGTGATTCCCGAAGTCATGCCGGTGACGAGTGTGAAGATGTTGGAACGACTTCCAAAGCTCAGCAACGCTGCGTTCCCGGACGCCCTGAAAGAGCGGATCCTCACAGCCAAAGACGATCCGGCGGCTGTACGCTCCATTGGCATCGAGTTCGCGACGGAGTTCTGCGCGAGGCTGCTGGACGAGGGAGTCCCCGGACTGCACTTCATTACGCTCAACAACTCCACGGCGACCCTGGAAATCTACGAGAATCTCGGCTTGCACCACCCGCAGCAGGCCTAGACCGGTCGCACCCACGTACGACACACTGCGTAGCGGCCACTGGGAGAGGGGCGTACATGGGCTGGACGGTCCTCTATATCGCTTTCGGCATCGTCGCGCTGTGGCTGCTCGGCGAGGTCCTGCTGCAGTACAAGGCGCGACTGCGCTGGCGGCTGCTCGCCTTCGTCGGCTTCCTCGGCGTGGTTCTCGGCGTGCTGATCCCCTCCGTGGTGGTCATCGGCCTGGGCGCGGCCGCCTTCGCGGTCGGCCAGACATACGTCACGCTGTCGTTCCGCCGCGGCTTCGCGTCCGGTTGGGCCGTGGGCAACCGTCAGGGCGCCGACAAGGCCATGGGCGGCAAGAGCAAGCGCCGCCGCGGTGAGCCGGACCGTCAGGACCCGACGCTGGAGGTCTCCGACCTCGAGGCGGCCGAGGGAACGGCCGAAGGGATGGCGGCAGGCGCCGCGTATCCGCAGGGCGACGACTACGCCCGCGAGGACGACGTGTTCTCGCCCGCGCAGTCCGACCGGTTCATGCCGCCCGGCTCCGGCGAGCCCACGGCCGCCGAGTCCACCGCTGTCTACGAGCCGCAGCCTCTGCCGGAGGACACC
Organism: Streptomyces sp. SD15; assembly: GCF_054462255.1. NCBI lineage: Bacteria > Bacillati > Actinomycetota > Actinomycetes > Kitasatosporales > Streptomycetaceae > Streptomyces > Streptomyces sp. SD15. Next base: position 167,034 of record NZ_JBTLMO010000006.1, read on the forward strand.
GGTTCCTACGGCATCTACAGCAACCCCGCCTACGCGGCCGCCGCGGACCAGTCCTACGCCACCGCGGCCCAGCCCCAGGACCAGCAGGCCTACGCGTACGACGGCTACTCCGGCTACGACCAGCAGCAGTACGCCTACGACAACGGCCAGCAGCAGTACGCCGCTTACTCCGACCCGTACATCGGCACGCAGACCTACAGCGGTGCCTCGTACGACACGACCTACGGTGGCGGCGAGCAGCAGTACACGCAGCAACAGGGGTACGGGCAGGACCAGTACGCCACCGGTGTCTACGGCGGCGAGACCCCGGCCGGTGGCGTCTGGGTCCCGCAGCAGCGCAGCACCGACGACCCGTACGGCGGCGAACTCCCCCCGGAGCAGCCGTATCCGTACGAGGGCAACGGCACGGGCAACGGCACCGGGTACGACGAGCAGTACCGCTACTAGGGCCGCCGCGGGCAGCCGCGGCTCAGGGCGCCGGAGGGCTCACTGAGAGCCCCGGAACTCCGGGCCCTCCACGATCAGTCCGGACACCAGGGCGCCCGACATACCCGCGTGCGGGAGGCCGCCGCCGGGGTGGGCCCAGCCGCCGACCGCGAACAGGCCGGGCATACGGGTGCTGTTCGACGGGTGCAGCAGACGGCCGTCGGCCGCGGCGAGCGCCGGGGCGGGGACCGCACCGCCGTCCGCGCCCGTAACCTCCGCGATGTCGGCCGGGGTGCGCACCTCATGCCACAGGAGACGGTCCCGCAGGTCCGGTATGGCGCGCTCGGCGACGCCGAGAACCCGCTCGACATCGGACCCGGACAAGTGCAGGCCCGACGGCACCGTGACGGTCAGCGTGACCGCCTCGTGCTCCCCGTCCGGCACCAGAGCGGGGTCGTCCGGGCGCGACACCGTCACGGTGGGCGCGGCCGGCAGCCCCGGACGCTCACCGAAGACCCGGTTCAACTCCTCCTCGCGGTCGGTCGCGTGCACCACCGTCCGATGCGCCGTCCCCTCGGGCCGCCCACCGCGCAGCGCCAGCAGCACGGTCAGCCGACTCGGCGCCCCGCGCTGCGGCGAGACCTCGCCACCGCCCCGCACCGCCGTCCCGGGGGCGACGAGACCGTCCAGCACGCCGGGAGCGACACCCGCGACGACGAAGTCGGCGTCGGTGACCGTCCCGTCGGCGAGCTCCACGCCTGCCGCCCGCCCGTCCTTCTCCACGATCCCCGTGATCCGGGCACCGAAGGAGAACTCGACCTTCCGGGCCAGACACCGCTCGTACACCGCGCGTGCCAACTCCCGCATGCCGCCGCGCACATACCAGGTGCCGAAGGCGTGCTCCATGTACGGCAGGACGGCCGCGCTCGCCGGAGCGACACGTGGATCGAGCCCGTGTGCGAGGGCGTGGCTCTCCAGGAGGGCCGTGAGGCGCACATCGCGCAACTCCCACGCGCCGAGCTCGGCGAGGGTGGTGGCCCGGCGGGTGCGCAGCAGCTTCTTGTGCGGCAGCGAGGGGTAGGGCTCACGCTCGGCGAGCACCGACCAGTTCGGCCACAGTGGCTCCTCCAGGAGGGGCCGGCGCGTGCGGTCCCAGGCCTCGCGTGCCCGCACCAGGAAGTCGCCCCACCGCTCGCCCGTACCCGCCCCGAGAGCCTCGTCGAGCGCGGCGACGACGCCCGCGCGCGAGGCGTTCGGCAGGGAGACCTCCGTGCCGTCCGCGAAGACATGGCGCGACGACGGGTCCACCTGGACCAGCTCGACGCACGCCTCCAGCGGCTCCTTGCCCGTCTTGACGAACACATCGCGGTAGACCGCGGGCAGCGTCAGCAGCCCCGGGCCCGTGTCGAACGCGAAGCCGCCGCGCTCGAAGCGGCGCACCGCACCGCCGTACGTCTCCGCACGCTCGTACACCACCACCCGGTGGCCCGCGACGGCCAGCCGGGCGGCGGCCGCCATCGCGCCCATCCCGGCGCCGATCACCGCAATCCGTCCCATGCCCGCGACTTTATCGGCCACCACTGACAGCCCGCCCGCGGTGGTCAGTCGGGCGGCCGCTCGACCCGCGCCGCAAGCCGCTTCTCCTCCCGGCGCTGCGCCCTGCGGCGCAGGAACCGCCGGATCCGCGAGACCAGGAAGAAGAGCAGGATCAGCCCGGCGACCAGCAGAACGGCCGCGATGATCGCCGCAGCCTCGGGGTGGAACATCGCGAAGGTGAGGATCCCGGCGACCCCGAGATCCTCGGCGGTGCTCATGATGATGTTGGTGAACGGCTCCGGCGAGGTGTTGATGGCCATCCGCGTGCCGGCCTTGACCGTGTGGCTCGCCAGCGCCGTCGAACCGCCGATCGCGCCCGCCGCCAGATCGGAGAGCGAAGCGCTCTGCCCGGCGAGCAGCGCCCCGACCCACGCACCCGCCGCCGGCCGGATCACGGTGTGCACCGAGTCCCACACCGAGTCCACGTACGGGATCTTGTCGGCGACCGCCTCGCAGAGGAAGAGAACGCCCGCTGTGACCAGGATCTCAGGGCGCTGCAGGGACTCGGGGACGTCGTCGCTCAGGCCGGTCGCGCCGAAGAGACCGAGGAGCAACACCACCGCGTACGCGTTGATGCCGCTGGCCCAGCCGCTGGTGAAGACCAGGGGGAGTACGGACACGGACGCGATCGTAACCAGTTGACGACGGTGCGTCCTGGGCATGAATGCGGACGGCTGAGTATCCGTACCTAGGGAGTGAGATGAGTACGCGCGCGGATGGGGCCCGACCTGCGCGAACGAGAGAGTGGAGGCACGGAAAGGGGCGCGGCTCCGGTACCGCCGACACGGGGCGGCGGAACGGTCCTCGCGCCCTTGACCGCTCCTTCCGCCGACACAGTCGGCGGGAGCGAGGCACGGGGGAACCCGGGGGACGACCGAACGGGGGCTCAAGGGGGAGCACGGGGGAGTACGGGGGAGTACGGGGGAAGTAACGGGGGAGCACGGCGAAGCGCCGGTTCGAGGTGGCCCGCGGGGGACGCGGCCAAAGCGAACCGGCGCTTTCGTGTGCGGTGCACTTCCGGCGGAGGGGGGGAGCTACCGGTTGCCGCTCACACGCCCCTGGAGCAGCCGCGACAGCGCCGCGTGGACGTCGTCCAGGGAACGTTGCGGCTGGAAGGCCTGCCAGTCCAGGGCGGCCACCAGGACCATGCCGACCAGTGCGGCCGCCGTCAGCGGAATGTCGATCTCGTCGCTGAGTTCGCCGTTGGCGACCCCGTCGCGCAGCACGCCCTCGACGACCGCGACCGCCTCCTGACGGACCACCAGGAGGGTGGACTGCCAGGCACGGTTGGTGCGCCACAGCTCGGCCACGTACAGCTGCGTGAAGGCAGGGTAGCGGTCGATGAAGACGAGCCCGGCCCGGATCATCGCGTCCAGCGCGTCGACCTTGGTTCCGCCGTCCCGTGCGGTCTTCTCCGCCGCCTCCCGCAGGGAGGCGGTGAGGAGTCCCACGCCGTGCCGCAGCAGCTCTTCGAAGAGGACGGACTTGCTCGCGAAGTTGTAGTAGACCGTGCCCTTGGCGACCCCGGCCCGCTCGGCGATCTCGTCCACTGTGGTGGCGGAGAAACCTTGCTCCGCGATGAGGGTGACCGCCGCCTCGTAGAGCTTCTGCCGGGTCGCTTCGCGGCGGCTGCCGCCGACTGCCGTGGTCTTGCTGCTTTCCATGGCCCCGATTGTCACAGGAACGCTCGCACCAGTGGTCACAGGCTCAGCTACGGGAAACCATTTTTGAGCTGACTGGTCAGTTCAAGGCCTACCCGAACCTGTGATCGAAGCAAAAGCCCAGGTCAGAACGGATTGTCAGTGGCATACCGCACGATGGGCACATACGGCCACAGTGCCGTCACACAGACGACAGGAGGTTCGTCATGGCCACCTCTTCCGCAGCCGCCGCCCAACGGCGTCGCGCCACCGGCCCTGCCCCCTCACTGAACGGCCCGGCGAGCGATGTGCACCCCGTGCTCCGCCGGGCCACGGCTCCGCCCGCCGCCCTCGACCTGCTCGCCCAGGCCCGCGCCGGACTCGACGAGGCGACCACCCTCGAAACCCCCAACGAGCGGTACGCGACGGCGCACTTGGCCGCCCTGCGCACCGCAGCCGCCGTCCTCGCCGCGCGGGGACGCCCGGAGCCCACGCCCCGACGCCGAGCCCGCATCCGCAGCGCCTGGGAAGTGCTACCCGAAATCGCGCCCGAACTCGCCGAGTGGAGCGCTTTGTTCGCCTCCGGAGCCACCCGCCGTGCCCGTGCCGAGGCGGGCATCCGGGGCGCCGCAGGCAGCCGCGACGCCGACGACCTGATACGCGACGTGGCGATGTTCCTGCGTCTCGTCGAGCGGATGCTGGTGCTGCAGCCCGTGCTGCCCCAGCCCCGCCCGGACACGGCCCCGGAAGTCCCGGACGCGGATCAGGAGATACCGGACGCGGGCTGAGCGGCACCGCGGCCGCGGACCGCCGTACCGCTGACCATGCGCCGACCATCTGCCCGTCATCCGTCATCCGTCATCCGCCGACCGCCTGCCCGCCGTCTGCTCATCACCTGCTCACCAGCCGCTCATCACCCGATCCGCCGCGTGAGACGGGGGATCGGGTACGACTGCGGAGGCAATAGGGTGGAGGCGCCTGAAGCCTCCCACCGGGAGGCCCCCCGATCGCTCCGCCGTGCAAGAGGCGGTGCCGCGCCGAGGAGTCAACTGCCGTGTCGGACCCGATGCGCCCCCGCGCTTCTCTCCGTACCGCCGTGGTCTGGGAGGTCCTCAAGGACGCCCTCGACCGCCGGGTCAAGGCCACGGGGCGGGAGTCCCTGGACGTCCTCGACACCGGGGGCGGCAGTGGAAACTTCGCGGTGCCCGTGGCCCGCCTCGGCCACCGGGTCACCGTCGTCGACCCCAGCCCGAACGCGTTGTTCGCGCTGGAGCGCCGGGCCGCCGAGGCCGGTGTCGCCGACCGCGTGAACGGCGTCCAGGGTGATGCGCACGGCCTCTTCGACGTCGTCGAGCGCGGCGGCTACGACGTGGTGCTGTGCCACGGAGTCCTCGAGTACGTGGACGACCCGGCCGACGGTGTGCGCAACGTGGTGGACGCGCTGCGCCCCGAGGGTGTCCTCAGCCTCCTCGCCGCCGGTCTGGGCGGAGCCGTGCTGGCCCGCGCCCTCGCCGGGCACTTCAAGGAAGCCAAGCACGCACTCGACGACCCGGACGGACGCTGGGGTGAGGGTGATCCCGTGCCCCGCCGCTTCACCGCGGAACAGCTCACGGCACTCGTCGAGGGCGCGGGCCTGCGGGTCGGCGCCGTGCACGGCGTACGGATCTTCGCGGACCTGGTCCCCGGCGTCCTCGTCGACACCGAGCCGGGGGCCCTGGAAGCCCTGCTGAAGCTGGAGGAGGCGGCCGCCGAACTGGCCACGTTCCACTCCGTGGCCACGCAGCTTCATGTGCTCGGTGAGACGCGGGGGGCCGACGGGAGCTGAGCCGTCTCCCGTGGTGCGCCCCCTGATCAGGGGCGGGACGGCAGATGGAGTACGCCACAGGCCCCCCGATCGGGCGCTCGGCGCCGTATGATCGAGGGAGACCGTCCGGCATGACGGACCGTCCTCTGGGGAATGCACGCCTCAGTGGATCGGGGCGGCCATGGCGGGTCCCGGTTGGCGAATTGGCGCAGAGGGGCGGGTTTCACGGGGGCGATTCCCTGCCTATCCTTAAGGGGACCCCCGGTCGCCCCGGCGACTGCACGATGAGGAGGACGCCGTGCCGCTCTCGGAGCACGAGCAGCGAATGCTCGAGCAGATGGAGCGAGCGCTGTACGCCGAAGATCCCAAGTTCGCGACAGCGCTTGAGGGAAGCGGGCTGCGTACGTACACCCGGCGACGGGTCTACCAGGCGGTCGCGGGTTTTCTGGTGGGTATCGCGCTCCTCATGGCCGGAATGGTCGCCCAGCAGATCTGGGTGAGCGTGGTGGGTTTTCTCGTCATGCTGGGCTGCGCGGTGCTAGCCGTCACCGGATGGCGCAAGGCTCCCAAGCCGGGTGAACAGCCGGCCACGCCCGGTGCATCCGGCGCACCTGCCGCGCGCCGACAGCGCCGCTCCATGATGGACCGCATCGAGGAACGCTGGCAGCGCCGCCGAGACGAACAGGGCGGGCACTAGCCTCCGGGCACCCATAGCCCAAAGACATCGCGTGAGGGGGTGTCCACCGACAGAGTGGACACCCCCTCACGCACGCCCTGAAGCAGTCGCGCCGAAGTGGTGAGCTTGCGTGCCGCCAACGGCGAAGAGGTACCTGCCCGATCGCGCCGAGCTCTTCGCTCAGCCGCAAGCTCGGGGAGGGCGCGCACAGCAGTCCCGGGCAGCAGCCCAGGGCAGCAGTGTCGGCGCATCCGTGTGGGCCTGCATCCCGGCCGACCGGGATACAGGCCCACACCACGGGCACCGACGTCAGCCGCTCTGCCCCGAAGGCCGCCCGGAAGGACGCCGCCGCAGCAGGGACTCCCTGCGGGCAGCCAGGCGAGCCGTCAGGGTCGCCCAGCGGTCCGACGCCGTCCAGGCCACTCTGACGGCTGAGCGGGGAGCGAGGAGCGCGCGGAGGCGGGCGGCGCGGCTCGCCGGCGCGCGGAGGGCGTCCGCGACACGGTGGGCGTCTTCCGTGAGACCTGCCGTCGGGCGGGGATGCGGAGCGTAGAGCACTTGCTCCACCGCCGCGGCCATCCGGTGCACCGCCCCCGACGCCTCCGCATCGAGGAGCCCGAGCCGCACGATCCGTGCGGCGGCTTTGCGCGGCGTCTGGGACTCGTCCGGCACGATCCCGTAGTCCCACGCCGTATCGGTCACTTCCAGCCAGGCCGCCAGTGTGTACGCCGCCGAGTCCGCCTCACTTCGGCCGTGCGCACCGAGCCGCACGGACCGGACCCGTATTCGCCACAGCATCGGCAGCAACGGCACCGCCAGCACCACGAGTCCCGCCAGAGCCAGCCCCAGGATCTGGAACCACGGTGTGCCGTCGTCCTTGGAGCCCACCGTGGCCAGCGCGGACTCGCTCGCGCACGCGTCTGGCTCCTGCCCTTGAGCCTTGCAGTCGTCGCCGGCCGACGGTGCGGTGGAGGGCACCGCGGACGTCGATGTCGACGGCCTCGGCACGGTCGGCGCGTCGAGGCCGGGGGTTTCCGTCTGGGTGTACTCGGGCACCGAGCCCCGGTTCGGGGTCGGCTCGAAGCGGGTCCAGCCCACCCCCTCGAAGTACAGCTCGGGCCAGGCGTGCGCGTCCCGCAGCATCACGGACATCGAACCGTCCGCCTGCGGAGAGCCGGGCGTGAATCCCACCGCGACCCGGGCCGGTATCCCCAGCGTGCGGGCCATCGCGGCCATGGCGAAGGAGAAGTGGACGCAGAAGCCCTCCCTGTCCTTCAGGAAGCGCGCGATCGCGGCCGAACCGCTGCCGACCTGCACTTGGGTGTCATAGGTGAATCCACCGGTCACGGCGAAGAAGTCCTGGAGTTTGACCGCCTGCTCGTAGCGATTGGCCGAGCCTTCGGTGACCTCCCGCGCGGTCTCCGCCACCAACGACGGCAGCGACTCGGGCACCTTCGTGAACTCGCGCTTCAGGTCTGCCGACGGCTCCGGCGCGTTCGCGAGCTGTTCCGCGGTCGGCTGGACGATCAGGCTCGTCACGCCGTACCGCACGCCGCGCGTGTTCTGGCCGTGGTCACCGACCAGCGTGCGCCCCACCGGCTCGTACCGCCAACTGCCCTCGATGCTCACCCGGCTCGCGGGATAGGGCATCGGCAGCCAGTCCTGCGCATACCAGTCCGCAGCCGAGATTCTGGTCTGGATCTCACTGCGCTGGACGTCGGCCCCGAGGCCGATCGGCGGCGGAAGTCTGTCCGGCACGTCCTCGATGTGCCGCTGGGCCGGCTTCCACGCCGTGCCGTCGAACTCGTCCAGCGACACGATCCGCAGATACATGTCCTGGGTGTCGTCGGTGTTGGTGCGGTAGGACATGACCTGGCGGTCCTCGTCCACGTTCAGACTGTCGCGGAGCGAGACCAGCGGGTTCACCGCGGAGATCGTGCCGCCGCCCCCGGAGCCCGAGCCGACGCCCGTGCCCGCGCCGTCCAGCAGGCCGCCGTCGAGTGCGGGCAGACCGAGCGGCACCACCAGGGCGACGCCCAGGGCGACCGCGCCGATGCGCCGTCCCGTGCGGACGGGCGCGACCGCCCCCGCCGCGGGATCCTGCTGCCCCTGCGCGTGGGGCGCGCCACCGAAGACGCGGCCCCATTGCGACAGCCGGTCGCGGCCCTCCGCCAGGAGGAGCGTCAGATAACCGGCCGCCGCGAGCAGGAAGCAGAGCCAAGCGGCGCCGCCGTCCGACAGTCCCGCGGCGACCGAGTACAGCGCGAGCAGCGGGAGTCCCGCGGGGGCCGCACTGCGGAACGTCACCGCGAGCGCGTCCACCGCTAGCCCGATCACCAGGACACCGCCGACCAGCATCAGCCGGATGCCGTCGGACAGCGGTGCCGGTATGGCGAACCGCCCGACGTCGTCCGTGCCGGCCTGCAGCAGCACCCCGAACTGGTTGAACACCTCGGGCCCCGGGATGATCCCGAGGACGGCCTGTTGCCTGGCGAAGACCAGCGTCAACAGCAGCAGCGTCACCAGTGCCTGCACCGCCACGGTCAGCGGTCGGGCCAGCGGAACCCGCCGGGTCAGCGCGCCCACACCGGACTGCACCGCCAGCAGGAAAGCCGCCTGGAAGACCCAGGTCACCGGGTCGACCAGCGGCAGCAGCGCGCACGCCGCCGTCAGCGTGGCCGCCGCCGAGCACAGCGTCAGTCGCGCGCGCCCGCTCATGAGCCTCCACCCCCTGCTGTACTCCCCGTCGACGCGACGTCCGTGCGCTGCCGGTCCGCCTGCCGCCACAGGTCGGCGAGCCCCGCCCCCCGTGGCACCATCACGGCGGTCCAGCCCGCCTCGCGCAGCATGCGCAGTCGATCCTCGCTCTTGTCCAACGGGCCGGGGACGTCGGTCGGTTCCCGCACCCATGTCTCGCTGTCCAGCAGGAAGGCGACGGCTCCGCCGCTGCGCTGACGCATCTTGGCGAGCACCGTCGCCTGCTCCTCGTCCAGGTCACCGAGAAAGGCGATCAGCAGCCCCTCGTTCCCACCGCGCAGCACGTCGTACGCGCGCGAGAGTCCGGTGCCGTCCGAGTGGTCGATGACCGCGAGCGTGTCCATCATCAGCCCGGCCGCGTCCGCCGACTGCTGGCTCGCGCCCGCGAATCCGTCGGCCCCCTCGCCGGGCACCGAACTGCCGTCGTCCGTCAACAGCCTTACTGAAAAGCCCCGCTCGAGCATGTGCACCAGCGCCGACGCCGTGCCCGAGACGGCCCACTCGAAGGCCGAGTCCGGGCCCGCGCCGGCGTAGGCGAGGCCCCGGGTGTCGAGCAGCACCGTGCAGCGGGAGCGCTGTGGCTGCTCCTCGCGACGGACCATCAGCTCGCCGTAGCGCGCGGTCAGGCGCCAGTGCACCCGGCGCAGATCGTCGCCGTAGCGATACCCGCGCGGGATGATGTCGTCCTCGCCGGCCAGCGCGAGCGAGCGCTGCCGCCCGTCGCCGTACCCCTTCGCCTCGCCGCTCAGCCGCACCGGCGGCAGCGGTTCCACGCGCGGGACGACCGTCAGGGTGTCGTACGTCGAGAAGGAACGGGTCAGCTCGCACATTCCGAAGGGGTCCGTGAGCCGCAGCTGCAGCGGCCCCAGCGGATACCGGCCGCGCAGGTCCGAGCGCACCCGGTAGGACACCTCTCGACGGCCGCCCGCCTCCACCCGGTCCAGGACGAACCGGGGTCGCGGGCCGAGCACGTACGGCACCCGGTCCTGGAGCATCAGCAGTCCGGTGGGCAGCCGTGAGACGTTGTCCATCCGGAGATGGACCCGGGCTTCGGAACCGGCGGGCACGCGCGCGGGAGAGAGCCTGCGGCTGCCCGCGACCCGGTAGCGGGTGCGGTACAGCACGGTTGTGCAGACCAGCGGCAGTACGGCGAGCAGCAGCCCGACCCGGAGCAGATCGCTCTGCCCCAGGACATACGCGCATATCGCCGCCGCGACTCCGGCGGCCAGGAAGGAGCGTCCGCGCGTGGTGAGACCGGCGAGCGCGGTGCGCAACCCGCCCTTGTCCTCCTCGGCGTCGCTCGTCCCCCCGGACGTCATCACAGCCTCCGGGGCGGCTGCTGGCCGTACGTGGGCGCCCCGCGGCCCATCGTGAAGCCGGCCTGCTGCTGGGGCGCCGCAGGCAGGGGGGTGCGCTGCAGGATCTCCTCGACGACCTGCTCGGCCGTACGACGGTTCAACTGCGCCTGGGCCGTGGGGAGCAGACGGTGGGCCAGGACCGCCACGGCGAGTGCCTGGATGTCGTCCGGCAGCGCGTACTCCCGGCCGCTGAGCGCCGCGGAGGCCTTGGCCGCGCGCAGCAGGTGCAGCGTGGCACGCGGCGAGGCGCCGAGTCTGAGGTCGGGGTGGGTGCGGGTGGCGGCGACCAGATCCACCGCGTACCGCCGAACCGTGTCCGCGACGTGGACCGTGCGGACGGCGTCGATCAGCTTCACGATCTCGTGCGCGTGCGCCACCGGCTGGAGGTCGTCCAGCGGGGAGACCCCGCCGTGGATGTCCAGCATCTGCAATTCGGCGTCCGCACTGGGGTAGCCGATGGAGACGCGGGCCATGAAGCGGTCGCGCTGGGCCTCCGGCAGCGGGTACGTGCCCTCCATCTCGACCGGGTTCTGCGTGGCCACCACCATGAAGGGGCTGGGCAGTTCGTAGGTCTGACCGTCGATGGTGACCTGGCGCTCCTCCATCGACTCCAGGAGCGCGGACTGCGTCTTGGGCGAGGCGCGGTTGATCTCGTCGCCGATCACGATCTGCGCGAAGATCGCACCCGGCTTGAACTCGAAGTCCCGGCGCTGCTGGTCCCAGATGGACACCCCGGTGATGTCCGAGGGCAGCAAGTCGGGCGTGAACTGAATACGCCGCACTGAGCAGTCGATGGACCGCGCCAGCGCCTTGGCGAGCATGGTCTTGCCGACGCCCGGCACATCCTCGATCAGAAGATGCCCCTCGGCCAGCAGCACGGTCAGCGAAAGCCGTACGACCTCAGGCTTGCCTTCGATCACTCCTTCCACCGAACTGCGGACACGCTCCACAGTGGCGGTCAGATCTGTAAGGCTCGCTCGATCGTCATAGGTCGTCACCCGGCCCTCCTCGGCCCTTTCTCGGGCCGACGCCCTGTGCGGACCGGCCCACCCCGAAACACGGACACCACTCGGGAAAAGTTCCCCGTGACGCCACACCCGCATTCTTGTTGCCGTTACCGGTTCGTGTCATCCGCCTGTGGATAACTGGCTGCGATATGTCAGGTCTTACGGCCTTTTGGGAGCCGGAAGGTCGGGGTTTTTCGTGAAGAGAGAGTGCCACGAGGGCCCCGGGGAGTCCCCGCGGGGGCCCGCGGAGCGGTCAGGCGGGGTCGATCTCGCGCAGCAGACCCGTCGTCACGTCGAAGACGAAGCCGCGCACGTCGTCCGTGTGCAGAAGGAACGGGGAGGTGCGCACGCGCTGCATCGACTGCCGTACGTCCTGTTCGACGTCCCGGAAGGCTTCGACCGCCCAGGCGGGACGCTGGCCGACCTCCATCTCCAGGTCGTGCCGGAAGTCCTCGGTGAGCGACTCCAGGCCGCACCCGGTGTGGTGGATGAGCACGACACTGCGGGTGCCGAGCGCGCGCTGGCTGATGGTGAGGGAGCGGATCACGTCGTCGGTGACGACGCCGCCCGCGTTGCGGATGGTGTGGCAGTCGCCCAGCTCCAGGCCGAGCGCGGCGTGCAGGTCGAGCCGGGCGTCCATGCACGCGACCACCGCCACGTGCAGCACGGGACGGGCATCCATCCCGGGGTCGGCGAACGCGGCGGCGTACTGATGGTTCGCGTCGACGAGGCGGTCGGTCACCGTGCCGCCGGGGGATCTGCCGTTGGTGGTTATGGCGCCTTCGGGCTCTGTGGGAACGGATGCAGAAGTCGTCATACCTATGACGGTACTGGTCACGCTCGAAGGAGTCCTGCTGTGAGAGTGGACAAAGAACATCATCGCGTCTTGTTGTGAGGTAACCCACACGGGCAGTGCGAGGGTATCCATATGGCTGATTTTTGCTGACCCAGGGCTTCGTCCAGGGGTTCGTCGAGGTGTGGTCCGCGACGCGCATGCCGATTGATTGACCCCGAGACACGGTGGACTAAAGTGACGCGAAGCGGGAGGTGAGACTCTCCCTGCTGGACAGTTTTCCCCCGGAGACCCGGCGATTTTCCGGCGTCTTCCCCGCGTGCGCGGCGCGTACGTACGGCTCGGCCTCCTCCCGCTCCCGGTCGGCTGACGCCACTCACCCGGCGCCAGCAGGCCTCCCCTTCTCGAGCGGGTGGGGACCCGGTGGTGCGTACGGCCGCGCCGGACCTGAGAGGGCCCCTTGAGCCAGAGTCGACACGTCCCGGTGATGCTCCAGCGGTGCCTGGACATGTTGGCCCCGGCCCTCACCGAGCCGGGAGCCGTCGTCGTCGACTGCACCCTCGGGCTCGGCGGCCACAGCGAGGCGCTCCTCGCCCGGTTCCCCGAAGCCCGTCTTGTGGCCCTCGACCGCGACAAGGAAGCGCTGCGCCTCTCCGGAGAACGGCTCGCTCCCTTCGGTGACCGCGCCACCCTTGTGCACGCCGTTTACGACGAACTGCCCGACGTACTCGACCGCTTGGGCCTCCCCCGCGTCCAAGGTGTCCTGTTCGACCTCGGCGTCTCCTCCATGCAACTCGACGAGGCGGACCGCGGGTTCGCGTACGCGCAGGACGCCCCGCTCGACATGCGCATGGACCAGACCACCGGCATCAGCGCGGCCGAGGTGCTGAACACCTACCCGCCGGGCGAACTGGTGCGGATCCTGCGGGCGTACGGCGAGGAGAAGCAGGCCAAGCGGATCGTCTCCGCCATCGTGCGCGAACGCGCGAAGGAGCCCTTCAGTAACAGCGCGCGGCTCGTCGAGTTGATCCGCGACTCTCTGCCGCAGGCCGCCAAGCGCACCGGCGGCAACCCCGCCAAGCGCACCTTCCAGGCGCTGCGCATCGAGGTCAACGGCGAGCTCACCGTCCTGGAGCGGGCGATTCCCGCGGCCGTGAAGGCGCTCGCCGTCGGGGGCCGGATCGCGGTCCTCTCGTACCACTCGCTCGAGGACCGGTTGGTCAAGCAGGTGTTCGCGGCCGGCGCCGCCACCACCGCTCCGCCCGGACTGCCGGTCGTGCCCGAGCGCTACCAGCCCCGGCTCAAGCTGCTCACCCGCGGTGCCGAACTTCCCACGGAGGAAGAGGTCGCCGAGAACCGGCGAGCGGCTCCCGCGCGGCTGCGCGGGGCGCAGCGCATCCGAGAGGACGCCGTGTGAGGCGCGGGGAGGGGGGCAGCGAGTGAGTCGGAAATCCCAACTCGCGCGGGCCGAGGGTCGAGGTTCCCCACCGCGGACGGGCCGCGGGTCGAGGTTCCAAACTGGTCGAGGTTCCAAACTCGGACGGGCCGAGGGTCGAGGTTCCAAACTCGATCGAGGTTGTGGGGTGAGGGTTCAAGCTTCCGCAATGTTGCGGGTTGGGGATCTGGACTCACGCGCGGGTCCACGTGGGGGATCCGGACTCGCGGAGGGGTCCGGACGGGGAACCCGGACTTTCCGGACATCGGCGGGTGGGGAATTCAAACCCTCCTGTCGTCGGTCAGTCGGGGAGGCAAACCTGCACAGTGTCGGCGAGTTGGAAAAACAAACCCGCACGGCGACGGTGAATCGGGAAGACAACCCCGCGCGGCAACCGCGAGTCGAGAAGGCAAACTCGCAGCGCGGCAGCGAGTCGGGAAGGCAGACTCACGGCGCGATCGTGAGTCGAGAAGGCAAACCCGCAGGGAGGGCCCGTGAGTAGGAAACCCGAACTCAGGGGCCGAGCCGCCCGGCTCGCCCGCCTCCTCCCCGCCGGCGGTGGCCAAGCCGCCCGCACCCCCTTCGTCCTGCTCGTCGTGCTCCTGCTCGGCGGCGGCCTCATCGGCCTCCTCGTGCTGAACTCCGCGCTCAGCGAGGGCTCCTTCCGCCTGGACGACCTGCAGAAGGACGCCACGAGCCTCACCGACGAGGAACAGGGGCTGCAGCGGGACGTGGACGCCTACTCCGCCCCCGACGCCCTCCAGCGCCGTGCCCGCGAGTTGGGCATGGTTCCGGGCGGCGACCCGGCGTTCCTCAACCCGGACGGCACGGTCAAGGGCGTCCCAGGAGAGGCCACGCAACAGTCCTCCGCGCATAAATCGGTGGTGCGCCCGCCCGAGGTCATCGCCCCCATGCAGGCGGTGAGCCCAGCTCCGACCTCGACGGGGGCGGCCACGAACACCCCCGCCGCGGTCACCCCCACGTCCGCCACGCAGCCCCCCGCCCTCACCCCCGCCCCCAATCGCACACCCCACCTCACCCCCACCCCGTCCGTACAGCCCTCCACAACCCTCGGCAGGTGACGGAAGTGTCCGACAGGGAACCGCCGCGCCGCCGTGTGCCCGGACCCGCCAGGCCCGTACGCCCCGGCAATCAGCGGCGTCCGGGCCCAGGCGCCCGCCCCGTACGCCGGCCGGGCACGCCGCCCCGGCCCGGCGGCCCGCAGGTCCTCAGGCTCGGCAGCCCCCGGCCCCGGCTCCGCATGGTCAGCCTCGCGCTGACGCTGGTGATGATCGCCTTCGTCGTACGGCTGCTCCAGGTGCAGGCCGTGGACGCGAGCACGTACACCGCGAAGGCCGACCAGAACCGGTACGTCGGCCGCACGCTGGCCGCCACCCGCGGTCAGATCACGGACCGTAACGGCGTTGAGCTGGCGTCGAGCGTGGACGCGTACGACATCACAGCCGACCCCACGATGTTCACGCGCACGGCGACGAAGGTGGGCGACGCGCCCGAGCAGGCCGCGGCGCTGCTCGGGCCGATCCTCGGTCAGAGCGTGGACGCGGTCGCCAAGAAGCTGCGGACGAAGAACACCCGCTACACCCTGCTCGCGCACCGCCAGACCCCCCAGGTCTGGAAGCAGATCAAGGACCTGAAGACCACGCTCGCGGCCAAGGCGGGGACCGAAGCGAGCACGGTCAACTTCCTCGCGGGCGTCCTCGCGGTCCCCGCGAGCAAGCGCGTGTATCCGAACGGTGATCTCGCCGCCGGGATACTCGGCTGGGTCAACGCCGAAGGCAAGGGCGGCGGCGGAGTCGAGCAGGAGCTGGACAAGGAGCTCGCAGGCAAGGACGGCAAGATCCGTTACGCCCAGTCCGGCGGCCTCCAGGTGCCGACCGCGGGCTCCACCGAGACGCCCGCCGTGGCCGGCTCGGACGTCGAGCTGACCATCGACCGCGACATCCAGTGGGCCGCCCAGAACGCCATCACCGAGCAGGTGAAGAAGTCCAAGGCGGACCGCGGGTACGTGATCGTGCAGGACTCCAGGACCGGCGAGATCCTCGCCATGGCCAACTCGCCGGGCTTCGACCCCAACGACCTCTCCCAGGCCGACTCGGCGGCCCTCGGCAACGCGGCCATCCAGGACGCGTACGAGCCCGGCTCCACCGCCAAGGTCATGTCGATGGCCGCCGTGCTGGAGGAGAACGCCGCCACGCCCGGGACGCACGTGGTCGTGCCCAACCGGCTGCACCGCGGCGACCGGCTCTTCCAGGACGACATCGACCACCCGACCTGGAACCTGACGCTCAACGGCGTGCTCGCCAAATCCAGCAACATCGGCACCATCCTGGCGGTCGGCCAGCTCGGCAAGACGCAGAAGGAGGCCAACCAGGTCCTCTACTCGTATCTGCGCAAGTTCGGCATCGGCAGCTACACCGGACTCGGCTTCCCCGGTGAGACGAAGGGCATCCTCGCGTCCCCCGACAAGTGGTCGACCTCGCAGCAGTACACGATTCCTTTCGGCCAGGGCGTGTCCATCAACGCGATGCAGGCCGCCTCCGTCTACTCGACGATCGCCAACGGCGGCGTGCGCGTCGAGCCGACACTGGTACGCGGGACGAGGGGACCCGACGGCCGCTTCGCTCCGGCCGCCCAGCCCAAGAAGACCAGGGTGGTGAGTGAGAAGACGGCCAAGACCCTCGCCCAGATGCTGGAGTCCGTCGTGGACGACGAGGAGGGCACCGGCACCAAGGCGCGCATCCCCGGCTACCGGGTCGCGGGCAAGACAGGTACGGCCAACCGCGTGGATCCGGCCACCGGCAAGTACCACGGCTACACATCGTCGTTCGCCGGATTCGCACCCGCGGACAACCCCCGGATCACCGTCTACTGCGCGATCCAGAACGCCACCCAGGGCGGCTATTTCGGCGGCCAGATCTGCGGGCCCATCTACAAGCAGGTCATGGAGTTCGCCCTCAAGACCCTCCAGGTCCCGCCCACGGGGGCCGGGGCCGCGAATCTGCCCGTCACCTTCACGCCCTGATCGGACAGGAAGCACAGCCCTACGCACAGCCGCACGCACCACGCACGCACCAATGGACCAGGAACCAGCTCGTGACAACGATCACCCCGGATTCCGGGAACCACGGCCCGCCACGCCCCTCGCTTCGCTCGGGCGGGGGTGCGCCCGGTACGCTCACCGCCGTGCCACACGCTGATCAGTCCCAAACCACCCAGAAGGGCGTTCCTGTGACATATCCAGGGCCGCCGCGGCCGGCTCAGAACTCCGCCACACCCCTCGCGGAGCTCGCCGATCAGCTGGGTGCCACCGCCCCGGCGTCGACTGCGGAGGTCACGGGCATCACCCACGACTCCCGCGCCGTGCGCCCCGGGGACCTCTACGCCGCGCTGCCCGGAGCCCGCCTGCACGGCGCCGACTTCGTGACCCAGGCGGCCGGTCTCGGCGCGGTCGCCGTGCTGACCGACCCGACCGGCGCCGAACGTGCCGTCGCCACCGGCCTGCCCGTCCTCGTCGTGGACGACCCGCGCGGACGGATGGGCGAGCTGGCGGCCACGATCTACGGTCACCCCGGGCGCGATCTGCTCCAGATCGGCATCACCGGCACGTCCGGCAAGACCACGACGGCCTACCTCGTCGAGGGCGGTCTGAAGACGGTCCGCAGCACCGGGCTGATCGGCACCGTGGAGATGCGCATCGGCGACGAGCGCATCAAGTCGGAGCGCACGACCCCCGAAGCCACCGATCTCCAGGCACTGTTCGCGGTCATGCGCGAGCGGGGTGTCGAGGCGGTCGCGATGGAGGTTTCCAGCCATGCGCTGATGCTCGGCCGGGTCGACGGCTGCGTCTTCGACATTGCTGTCTTCAACAACCTCAGCCCGGAGCACATGGAGTTCCACTCCGACATGGAGGACTACTTCCGGGCCAAGGCACGGCTGTTCACCCGTGAACGCAGCAAACTCGGCGTCATCAACCTCGACGACGAGTACGGACGCCGGCTGGCCAAGGAGGCCGCCGTCCCCGTCATCACCTTCTCCGCCGAGGGCCACCCGGACGCCGACTGGCGTGCCGAGGACGTCGAGGTCGGCCCGATGGACTCGGCCTTCGTCGTGGTCGGCCCCCAGAGCGAGCGGATCACCGCCAGGTCGCCGCTCGCCGGCCCCTTCAACGTGGCGAACACCCTCGCCGCGATCGTCGCCCTCGCCGCCGCCAGGATCGACCCGCAGACCGCCGCCGACGGCATCGCCGCGGTGCCGGGTGTCCCGGGCAGACTGGAGCGCGTGGACGCGGGCCAGCCCTACCTCGCGGTCGTCGACTACGCCCACAAGACGGACGCCGTCGAGTCGGTCCTGCGCGCACTGCGTAAGGTCACCGAGGGCAAGTTGCATGTCGTGCTCGGCTGCGGCGGCGACCGCGACAGGACCAAGCGGATGCCCATGGGCGCGGCGGTGGCCCGCCTCGCCGACACCGCCGTACTGACCTCCGACAACCCCCGCTCCGAAGACCCCCTCGCGATCCTCGCCACGATGCTCGCGGGAGCCGCCGAGGTGCCCGCGTACGAGCGCGGTGAGGTCCAGGTCTTCGAGGACCGGGCCGCCGCCATCGCCGCCGCCGTCGCCCGCGCACGGCCCGGCGACACCGTGCTGGTCGCGGGCAAGGGCCACGAGCAGGGCCAGGACATCGCCGGGGTGGTGCGTCCCTTCGACGACCGCCAAGTGCTTCGCGAAGCTATCCAGAAGACTCAGGGATGAACTTGTGATCGCCCTCTCCCTCGCCGAGATCGCAGCAGTCGTCGGCGGGCAGACGTACGACATACCGGATCCGGCGGTACAGGTCACCGGACCGGTCGTCAGAGACTCCCGCGAGGTGGAGTCCGGCAGCCTCTTCGTCGCCTTCGTCGGCGAACGCGTGGACGGCCACGACTTCGCCCGGGCGGTCGTCGACGCGGGCGCGGTCGCCGTACTGGCCTCCCGGCCCGTCGGCGCCCCCGCGATCGTCGTCGCGGACGTCCAGGCCGCCCTCGGCGCCCTCGCGCGCCACGTCGTCGAGCGGCTCGGCGCGACCCTCGTGGCCCTCACCGGCTCCGCGGGCAAGACCAGCACCAAGGACCTGATCGCTCAGGTGCTGCGGCGCAAGGCGCCGACCGTCTTCACGCCCGGCTCGCTCAACAACGAGATCGGACTGCCGCTCACCGCGCTCAGCGCCACCGAGGAGACCAAGTTCCTCGTGCTGGAGATGGGAGCCCGCGGTATCGGCCACATCAGGTACCTCACGGACCTCACCCCACCCAGAATCGGCCTCGTCCTCAACGTCGGCACCGCCCACATCGGCGAGTTCGGCGGCCGCGAGCAGATCGCGCAAGCGAAGGGCGAACTCGTCGAGGGCCTCCCGGCGGACGGTGCGGCGGTCCTCAACGCCGACGATCCCCTCGTACGCGCCATGGCGTCCCGGACGAAAGCGCGCGTGATCCTCTTCGGAGAGTCCGGCGAAGCGGACGTACGCGCAGAGAACGTGCGTCTCACGGCGGCCGGACAGCCCGCATTCAGGCTTCACACACCCTCCGGGTGCAGCGATGTGACCATGCGCCTGTACGGTGAGCACCACGTGTCGAACGCGCTCGCCGCGGCCGCCGTCGCCCATGAGCTGGGCATGTCCGCAGACGAGATCGCCCTCGCGCTCTCCGAGGCGGGCTCCCTCTCCCGCTGGCGCATGGAGGTCACCGAGCGCCCGGACGGCGTGACGGTCGTCAACGACGCCTACAACGCGAACCCCGAGTCCATGCGAGCCGCCCTGCGCGCGCTCGCGGCGATGGGCAAAGCCTCACAGGCACAGGGGGGAAGGACGTGGGCGGTGCTCGGTCAGATGGCCGAGCTCGGGGACGAGGCGCTCGCCGAGCACGACGCGGTCGGGCGGCTCGCCGTCCGACTCAACGTCAGCAAGCTCGTCGCGGTCGGGGGCAGGGAAGCGTCCTGGCTCCAACTGGGCGCATATAACGAGGGTTCGTGGGGTGAGGAGTCGGTGCACGTGTCCGACGCACAGGCGGCTGTCGACCTGTTGCGCAGCGAGCTGCGCCCGGGGGACGTCGTACTCGTGAAGGCGTCCCGGTCGGTCGGGCTCGAACGGGTGGCGCAGGCGCTGCTCGACGGTGGCGTCGAGGGTGAGGTTGTCGCCCGATGATGAAGCAGATCCTGTTCGCAGGAGTCATTGGTCTCTTCCTGACCCTGATCGGCACTCCGCTGCTGATCAAGCTGCTGGCCCGCAAGGGTTACGGGCAGTACATCCGTGACGACGGCCCGCGCGAGCACCACAGCAAGCGCGGTACGCCGACCATGGGCGGTATCGCCTTCATCCTGGCGACGATCATCGCGTACTTCACGTCCAAGATGATCACTGGTTACGCCCCGACCTTCTCGGGTCTGCTGGTGCTCGGCCTGATGGCGGGCATGGGCCTGGTCGGCTTCCTGGACGACTACATCAAGATCGTCAAGCGGCGCTCGCTCGGTCTGCGGGCCAAGGCGAAGATGGCCGGTCAGCTGATCGTCGGTATCGCCTTCGCGGTCCTCGCGCTGCAGTTCGCGGACAGCCGGGGCCAGACCCCGGCCTCCACCAAGCTCTCCTTCGTCCAGGACTTCGGCTGGACCATCGGCCCGGTGCTCTTCGTCATCTGGGCGCTGTTCATGATCCTCGCCATGTCCAACGGCGTGAACCTCACGGACGGTCTGGACGGTCTGGCCACCGGCGCGGCGACGATGGTCTTCGGCGCCTACACGTTCATCGGCGTCTGGCAGTTCCAGGAGTCCTGCGCCAACACGCAGACCCTGACCAACCCGGCCGCCTGTTACGAGGTGCGAGATCCGCTGGACCTCG
Source organism: Streptomyces sp. SD15 (assembly GCF_054462255.1). Taxonomy (NCBI): domain Bacteria; kingdom Bacillati; phylum Actinomycetota; class Actinomycetes; order Kitasatosporales; family Streptomycetaceae; genus Streptomyces; species Streptomyces sp. SD15. The sequence goes on from NZ_JBTLMO010000006.1 coordinate 187,412, forward strand.
CGATCGTCGCCTCCGCCCTGATGGGTTCCTGCTTCGGCTTCCTGTGGTGGAACACCTCGCCGGCCAAGATCTTCATGGGTGACACCGGTTCGCTGGCGCTCGGCGGCGCGCTCGCCGGTCTCGCGATCTGCTCCCGCACGGAGCTCCTGGTCGCGCTCCTCGGCGGTCTCTTCGTCCTGATCACCATGTCGGTCGTCATCCAGGTCGGCTCCTTCCGGCTCACCGGGAAGCGCGTCTTCCGAATGGCGCCACTCCAGCACCACTTCGAACTAAAGGGGTGGTCCGAAGTCCTTGTGGTGGTCCGCTTCTGGATCATCCAGGGCATGTGCGTGATCGTCGGACTGGGTCTCTTCTACGCGGGATGGGCAGCCCAGAAGTGAGCGACTGGCAGGGCAAACACGTCACCGTCGCCGGGCTCGGCGTCTCCGGCATCCCGGCGGCCAAGGTGCTGCACAGCCTCGGCGCGGTCGTCACGGTCGTCAACGACGGCGACGACGAGCGTGCCCGGGCCCAGGCCGCGGAGCTGGAGGCGCTCGGCATCACCGTGCGCCTCGGTGACGGCGCGACCCTGCCCGAGGGCAGCGAACTCATCGTCACCGCGCCCGGCTGGAAGCCGGACAAACCGCTGTTCGCCGCGGCCGCCGCGGCGGGCGTCCCGGTCTGGGGCGACGTCGAGCTGGCCTGGCGGCTGAGGGGACCCGACGCGGCTCCCTGGCTCGCCGTCACCGGCACCAACGGCAAGACCACGACCGTGCAGATGCTCGCCTCCATCCTGAAGGCGGCCGGACTGCGCACGGCAGCCGTCGGCAACATCGGCGTCTCGCTGCTGGACGCCGTGCTGGGCGAGGAGACGTACGACGTCCTGGCGGTGGAGCTGTCCAGCTACCAGCTGCACTGGGCGCCCTCACTGCGCGCCCACTCCGCGACGGTGCTGAACCTGGCGCCCGACCACCTCGACTGGCACGGCTCCATGGAGGCGTACGCCGCCGACAAGGGCCGTATCTACGAAGGGAATCGGGTCGCCTGCGTCTACAACGCGGCCGACAAGGCCACCGAGGACCTGGTGCGCGCGGCGGACGTCGAAGAGGGCTGCCGGGCGGTCGGCTTCACGCTGGGCACGCCCGGACCCTCCCAACTGGGCGTCGTGGAAGGCATCCTGGTCGACCGCGCCTTCGTCGAGAACCGGCAGCAGAGCGCCCAGGAACTGGCGGAGGTGTCGGACGTCAATCCGCCCGCCCCGCACAACATCGCCAACGCCCTTGCGGCGGCGGCCCTGGCGCGCGCCTTCGGGGTGCCCGCCAAGGCCGTACGGGACGGTCTGCGGGCCTTCACGCCGGACGCCCACCGCATCGCGCACGTCGCCGATGTGGACGGCGTCGCGTACGTCGACGACTCCAAGGCGACCAACACGCATGCGACGGAAGCGTCTTTGGCGGCGTACGAGTCGATCGTGTGGATCGCGGGCGGGCTCGCCAAGGGGGCCACCTTCGACGAGCTGGTCGCCAAGTCGGCAAAGCGACTTCGGGGGGCCGTGCTGATCGGCGCGGATCGTGAGCTGATCCGTGAAGCCCTGGCGCGACACGCGCCGGAAGTACCCGTCGTCGACCTCGACCGGACCGACACTGGGGCGATGCTCGCGGCGGTCCAGGAGGCCCAGCGGCTCGCGGAACCAGGGGACACCGTTCTACTGGCGCCGGCCTGCGCTTCCATGGACATGTTCGCCAACTACAACAAGCGCGGTGACGCTTTCGCGGAGGCGGTCCGCGAACTCGGCGCCGCGAGCGCCTGACGGCGGTCTGAGCCGGTCCAGGGCGCCCGGGACCCTTGGGAGGGACGCGTGACGCCATCGTGGTCGGGGCCAAGCCGTCGGCGATCCGCCGGTGGCACGACGCCGGTTGGGCCCTACGTGTGCGCGGACGGCGGAGTGGCTGATGACCAGTAGTCGTACCGGCCGTCCCCCCGTCCAGCGCGCCCCCCGGCGCCCCGTCGGACCACGACCCCCGGGCGACAACCCCGTACGCCGGCTCGGCACGCGTGCCCGCAAGGCCTGGGACCGGCCGCTGACCGCGTACTACCTGATCCTCGGCAGCAGCATGCTGATCGCCGTGCTGGGCCTGGTGATGGTCTACTCGGCCTCGATGATCACGGCGCTGCAGCTGTCGCTGCCGGGGTCGTTCTTCTTCCGCAAACAGTTCCTCGCGGCGATGATCGGGGCCGTGCTGCTCCTGATCGCCATGCGGGTGCCGGTGAAACTGCACCGGGCGCTGGCGTATCCGATCCTGGCCGGCGCGGTCTTCCTGATGATCCTCGTGCAGGTGCCGGGGATAGGGGTGGCGGTCAACGGCAACCAGAACTGGATCTCCCTCGGCGGCTCGTTCCAGATCCAGCCCAGCGAGTTCGGCAAGCTCGCGCTCGTCCTGTGGGGTGCCGACCTGCTCGCCCGCAAAGAGGACAAGGGGATGCTGGCGCAGTGGAAGCACATGCTGGTGCCCCTCGTCCCGGCGGCCTTCATGCTGCTCGGGCTGATCATGCTCGGCGGCGACATGGGCACGGCGATCATCCTCACCGCCATCCTCTTCGGGCTGCTGTGGCTGGCCGGAGCGCCCACGCGGCTGTTCGTGGGCGTGCTGTCCATCGCCGTGACGATCGGCTTCATCCTGATCAAGACCAGCCCCAACCGCATGTCCAGGCTGGCCTGCATCGGCGCCACCGAGCCCGGCCCGAACGACACGTGCTGGCAGGCCGTGCACGGCATCTACGCCCTCGCCTCCGGCGGCCTCTTCGGTTCCGGCCTCGGCGCCAGTGTGGAAAAATGGGGCCAACTACCCGAAGCGCACACCGACTTCATCTTCGCCATCACCGGGGAGGAACTCGGCCTCGCGGGGACGCTGTCGGTGCTCGCCCTCTTCGCGGCTCTAGGCTATGCGGGTATCCGCGTGGCCGGACGCACGGAGGACCCCTTCGTGAGGTATGCCGCGGGAGGCGTGACCACCTGGATCACGGCCCAGGCCGTGATCAACATCGGTGCGGTGCTCGGTCTGCTGCCGATCGCCGGAGTCCCGCTCCCGCTGTTCTCCTACGGGGGTTCCGCCCTGCTGCCGACCATGTTCGCCATCGGGCTCATGCTTGCCTTCGCACGCGATGAGCCCGCTGCGCGGGCGGCGCTGGCGATGCGGCAACCCCGCTTTGGCAGAAAGCGTGCTGCGGTGAGAGGCTCCGCAGGGGCCGCGGGGCCTCGGAGATGGAACACGATGCGACGGCGTGCCGCGGCGCGCTCGTCCGGAGAGCGGTGAATTTCGGTGCATGTCGTACTCGCCGGCGGGGGGACCGCCGGCCACATCGAGCCCGCGCTCGCCCTCGCGGACGCCCTGCGCAGGCAGGACCCGACCGTGGGAATCACGGCCCTGGGCACGGAACGCGGTCTTGAGACCCGACTCGTACCCGAGCGCGGCTACGAACTCGCGCTGATCCCCGCCGTCCCGCTGCCGCGCAAGCCCACACCCGAGCTGATCACCGTCCCGGGGCGGCTGCGCGGCACGATCAAGGCGGCCGAGCAGATCATGGAGCGCACCAAGGCGGACGCGGTCGTCGGCTTCGGCGGCTATGTCGCGCTGCCCGGCTATCTCGCGGCCAAGCGCCTCGGCGTGCCGATCATCATCCACGAGGCCAACGCCCGCCCCGGCCTCGCCAACAAGATCGGTTCGCGGTACGCCGCCCAGGTCGCCGTCTCCACCCCGGACAGCAAGCTGCGCGGCGCCCGCTACATCGGCATCCCGCTGCGCCGCTCCATCGCCACCCTGGACCGGGCCGCCGTACGCCCCGAGGCGCGCGCCGCGTTCGGGCTCGACCCCGCCCTGCCCACCCTGTTGGTGTCGGGCGGCTCGCAGGGTGCCCGGCGCCTCAACGAGGTGGTCCAGCAGGCGGCCCCGTACCTCCAGCGGGCGGGTATCCAGATCCTGCACGCGGTCGGCCCGAAGAACGAACTGCCGCAGGTCCACCAGATGCCGGGAATGCCCCCCTATATCCCGGTACCGTACGTGGACCGGATGGATCTCGCGTACGCGGCGGCCGACATGATGCTCTGCCGTGCGGGCGCGATGACCGTCGCCGAACTCTCCGCCGTCGGGCTCCCCGCCGCCTATGTCCCGCTGCCCATCGGCAACGGCGAACAGCGGCTGAACGCCCAGCCGGTGGTCAAGGCCGGCGGCGGACTGCTGGTCGACGACGCGGAACTGACGCCCGAGTGGGTCCATGGCAACGTCCTGCCCGTGCTCGCCGATCCGCACCGGCTGTACGAGATGTCCCGCGCTGCCAGCGAGTTCGGCCGCCGGGACGCCGACGACCTGCTCGTCGGCATGGTGTACGAGGCGATCGCCTCGCACCGCCGCCAGTAACGCACAGGCGAGTGAGCCGAAGGGGCGCGCCGGTGTCGAGGGGTCGAACGCGCGGAGGCCCGAAGGGCCGAGCACGATCGGCCCGTCGACACCGGCACAAGCGCCCCGGAGGCGAACCGAGCCGCAAAAAAGGGGAGTGCGCGTGGCCGGACCGACGACCGCCGAGCGCGGTACACGGCAGAAGCTGGAGTCCGGCCCGCCCCGGCCGCCCTTTACCGGGCGGCTGCCCCGGCCTCGTACGCTCATCATCCTTTTGATCACCCTGGTGTTGATCGTGACCGGCTCCCTCTGGGCCCTCTACGGCGCGCAGTGGCTGCGGTTGGAGAAGGTGTCGGTCTCCGGGGTGCGGGTCCTGACGGCGCAGCAGGTGCGCGAGGCGGCCGACGCACCGGTCGGATCGCCGCTGATTTCCGTCGACACCGACGCCATCGAGGCGCGATTGCGCCGGAAATTGCCCCGAATTGACGTGGTTGATGTCGTCCGTTCCTGGCCGCACGGAATTGGACTGAAAGTGACCGAGCGAACCCCGGTCCTGATTCTCAAAAACTCCGGAAACGGTGGCAAGTACGTCGAAGTGGACGCCAAGGGCGTGCGATTCGCGACGGTTTCGGTTGCCCCGAAGAACGTGCCCGCTCTGGAATTGACGGTGTCCCGGTCGGCCGGCTCCCTGCGGCGCTTCCCCGCGGACCGGCTGGTGCGCGAGGCGGTGCGGGTCGCCGGGGACATTCCGTCCGCAGTCGCCCGCGACACCCGTACCGTCAAGGTCCGTTCGTACGACTCGATCTCGCTGGAGTTGACGGGTGGCCGCACCGTCGAGTGGGGGAGCGGTGAGAAGGGCCGCGCGAAGGCCAGGACGCTGACCGCTCTCATGAAAGCAGCTCCGGGGGCCCGGCACTTCGACGTGAGCGTTCCCACCGCCCCTGCGTCATCGGGGAGTTGACGCACATCTGCGCAGGCCAGCACCCTGGTTGGGCACTGCTTCGCCTGATCACATAGGGTGAAAAGAAAAACGGGAGGTTCGGCGTGTTCGTTGAACGTGCGCCACTTGTCGACTTAGTGTCCTGTTCGGAAGAGTCCAAGGAACAGACACACTGGTAACCCTAAACTTCAGCGTTAGGGTTCGGGTCGGCGTTCGGACCGTCCCACTTCGGCATCAGTCGTCGGATCGCGAACACGCGAGGCGGCGACACGTAACTCGAGGCGAGAGGCCTTCGACGTGGCAGCACCGCAGAACTACCTCGCAGTCATCAAAGTCATCGGTGTCGGCGGCGGTGGTGTCAATGCCATCAACCGGATGATCGAGGTCGGTCTCAAGGGCGTCGAGTTCATCGCCATCAACACGGACGCGCAAGCTCTGTTGATGAGCGACGCCGACGTCAAGCTCGACGTCGGCCGCGAACTCACTCGCGGACTCGGCGCCGGAGCCAACCCGGCCGTCGGCCGCAAGGCCGCCGAGGACCACCGCGAGGAGATCGAGGAGGTCCTCAAGGGGGCCGACATGGTCTTCGTGACGGCCGGCGAAGGCGGCGGCACCGGCACCGGCGGCGCACCCGTCGTGGCCAACATCGCCCGCTCGCTCGGCGCCCTCACCATCGGCGTGGTCACGCGCCCGTTCACCTTCGAGGGACGGCGCCGCGCCAACCAGGCCGAGGACGGCATCGCGGAGCTCCGCGAAGAGGTCGACACCCTCATCGTCATCCCGAACGACCGGCTGCTGTCCATCTCGGACCGCCAGGTCTCCGTCCTCGACGCCTTCAAGTCGGCCGACCAGGTCCTGCTCTCCGGTGTGCAGGGCATCACCGATCTCATCACCACGCCCGGTCTGATCAACCTCGACTTCGCCGATGTGAAGTCCGTGATGTCCGAGGCGGGTTCGGCGCTCATGGGCATCGGCTCGGCCCGTGGCGACGACCGCGCGGTGGCGGCGGCCGAGATGGCGATCTCCTCGCCGCTCCTCGAAGCCTCCATCGACGGCGCCCGCGGCGTGCTGCTCTCCATCTCCGGCGGCTCCGACCTCGGCCTGTTCGAGATCAACGAGGCCGCCCAGCTGGTCAGTGAGGCCGCGCACCCCGAGGCCAACATCATCTTCGGCGCGGTCATCGACGACGCCCTCGGCGACGAAGTGCGGGTCACCGTCATCGCCGCCGGCTTCGACGGCGGCCAGCCGCCGGCCAAGCGGGACAACATCCTCGGCTCGACCTCGGCCAAGCGCGAGGAGCCCACCCCGGTACGGTCCACCGACAGCCGCCCGTCGTTCGGTTCGCTCGGCAGCGTCACGCCGAAGGAAGCGCCGGAGCCGACCCCGGAGCCGGTGAACGAACTGCCGGTCTCGCCGCCGGTTCCGCCGTCCCGCTCCTACTCGGACAGCGCGGCCGAGGAGCTGGACGTGCCGGACTTCCTGAAGTGATAGGACAGCGCTCCGAAACGAGCACCGCGAGCGGCGCGCACTTCGCCTTCACCGACCGGTGGGGCGGGGTGAGCGCCGTTCCGTACGAGGAGCTCAACCTCGGCGGGGCGGTCGGCGACGACCCCGACGCCGTACGGACCAATCGTGAACTGGCCGCCAAGTCGCTGGGACTCGACCCGGCGCAGGTCGTCTGGATGAAGCAGGTGCACGGGCCGGAGGTGGCGGTGGTCGACGGACCTTGGGGTTCTTCGGAGATTCCGGCCGTCGACGCGATCGTCACCGCGCGGCGGGGGCTCGCCCTCGCCGTCCTCACCGCCGACTGCACGCCGGTGCTGCTCGCCGATCCCGTCGCCGGGATCGCGGCCGCGGCCCACGCGGGACGGCCCGGCATGATCGCCGGGGTCGTCCCCGCCGCCGTGCGGGCCATGGTGGAACTCGGCGCCGTACCCGCCCGGATCGTCGCCCGCACCGGACCCGCGGTCTGCGGCCGGTGCTACGAAGTGCCGGACAGGATGCGCGCCGACGTCGCCGCCGTCGAGCCCGCGGCGTACGCCGAGACCAGTTGGGGCACTCCGGCGGTCGATGTGACCGCCGGTGTGCACGCGCAGTTGGAACGGCTCGGGGTGCGTGACCGGGAGCAGTCGCCGGTGTGCACGCTGGAGTCGGACGACCACTTCTCGTACCGACGGGACCGCACCACCGGGCGGCTCGCGGGCTATGTCTGGCTGGACTGATGGGGCATGACGGACCGTAAGGCTCAACTCGCCGGAAATCTGGCGAAAGTGGAAGAGCGTATCGCCGCGGCGTGCACAGCCGCCGGGCGCAAGCGCGAAGAGGTGACCCTCATCGTGGTCACCAAGACCTACCCGGCGAGTGATGTGCGGCTCCTGTCGGAACTCGGTGTGCGTCATGTCGCCGAGAACCGGGACCAGGACGCGGCACCCAAGGCCGCCGCCTGCTCGGATCTGCCCCTCTCATGGCATTTTGTCGGTCAGTTGCAGACCAACAAGGTGCGGTCTGTGGTCGGTTATGCCGATGTGGTGCAGTCCGTCGACCGTTCCCGGCTCGTCACGGCGCTGTCGAAGGAGGCGGAACGGGTGGAGCGCGAAGTGGGCTGCCTCATCCAGGTCGCGCTGGACGCGGAGGAGAGCGGCCGGGGTGAGCGGGGAGGCGTGGGAGTGGGCGGAATCGAAGAGTTGGCCGACCTGGTCGCACGGTCTCCGGGGCTCCGGCTCGACGGGCTGATGACCGTCGCGCCGCTCGCCGGACCGTTCGCGGGGCGCCAACAGGCGGCGTTCGAGCGGCTGATGGATTTGTCGACTGCTATGCGCCGCACGCATCCGGCTGCGAACATGGTGTCTGCAGGGATGAGTGCGGACCTCGAACAGGCCGTGGCGGCCGGAGCGACACATGTGCGCGTCGGTACGGCGGTGCTCGGAGTCCGACCCAGGCTCGGGTAACGTCGCCAAGAAGTCGGACCACAGCAGAAAATATGGTCATTACCGCCACTGGCGGACATAACGACCTCGTGGATCGCGGGCACTTGGCAAGTCGTCAGCCGATCCACCACAGAGCGGAGGACTCAGAGCATGGCCGGCGCGATGCGCAAGATGGCGGTCTACCTCGGCCTCGTGGAGGACGATGGGTACGACGGCAGGGGGTTCGACCCCGACGACGAGTTCGAGCCCGAGCTCGACCCGGAGCCTGAGCGCGACCGGCGACGGCATGAGCCGCCGCATCAGTCACATCAGGCACACCAGTCCCAACGGGACGAATCGGTACGAGTAGTACAGCCGCCGGCGCAGCGCGATCCGTTGTCGCATTCCGCTTCGCTACCCGCGGAATCCGGACGTCCGGCGCGCATTGCGCCCGTGGCATCCATCACACAAGAACGCGCAAGCCTGGAGAAGAACGCACCGGTGATCATGCCCAAGGTCGTGTCGGAACGAGAGCCGTACCGGATCACCACACTTCACCCCCGGACCTACAACGAGGCCCGTACCATCGGGGAACACTTCCGTGAAGGCACCCCGGTGATCATGAATCTCACGGAGATGGATGACACGGACGCGAAGCGACTTGTCGACTTTGCGGCCGGTTTGGTATTTGGTCTCCACGGCAGCATCGAGCGGGTGACGCAGAAGGTGTTCCTGTTGTCGCCTGCTAACGTCGATGTCACGGCGGAGGACAAGGCCCGCATCGCAGAGGGCGGGTTCTTCAACCAGAGCTGAGACGCAGGACCGGAATCAAGGTACGGAAACAGGGGAGAGGGAAGCACGGATCATGAGCGTGGTCGGGCAGGTTCTCTACGTCGCGCTGATGTGTTTCCTCATCGTGCTGATTTTCCGGTTGGTCATGGACTACGTCTTCCAGTTCGCCCGCTCATGGCAACCCGGCAAGGCGATGGTGGTCGTTCTGGAGGCCACCTACACTGTCACCGATCCACCGCTCAAGCTTCTGCGGCGGTTCATTCCGCCGCTGCGTCTCGGGGGCGTGGCGCTAGACCTGTCCTTCTTCGTACTGATGATCATCGTCTACATCCTGATCTCCGTCGTGAGCCGGCTGTGAACGATACGGTCTTGCCGAATGCCGACGACTACGTTGAGGTGAAGAGATGCCGTTGACCCCCGAGGACGTGCGGAACAAGCAGTTCACGACCGTCCGCCTCCGAGAAGGCTATGACGAGGACGAGGTCGATGCCTTCCTCGACGAGGTCGAAGCCGAACTGACGCGACTGCTCCGCGAGAACGAGGACCTGCGCGCCAAATTGGCGGCGGCCACGCGCGCGGCTGCGCAGAACCAGCAGCAGGGTATGCGCAAGCCCCCCGAGCCGCAGGACCAGCAGCAGCAGGGTCCGCCGCAGGGCATGCGCGGTCCGGGTGCCCCCGTACCCGCCGGCATATCGGGCCCGCCGCAGCAGCAGATGGGTGGCCCTATGGGTGGGCCGCCCCAGCTGCCGAGCGGTGCGCCGCAGCTGCCCGCAGGCCCCAGCGGGCAGGGTCAGGGCCAGGGTGGTCCGCAGGGGCAGGGTCCGATGGGCCAGGGCCCCATGGGCCAGGGGCCGATGGGTCAGGGTCCGATGGGCCAGGGCCCCATGGGTCAGGGTCCGATGGGCCAGGGCCCCGGCCAGCAGATGCAGCAGCAGATGCCGGGCCAGATGCAGCAGCAGATGCAGCAGCAGATGGGTGGCCCGATGGGTGGTCCCATGGGCGGACCCATGGGTGGCCCGATGGGCGGTCACGGCCCGCAGATGGGGCAGCCCGGTCAGGGCCCCGGTGGCGACAGCGCCGCCCGTGTGCTCTCGCTGGCTCAGCAGACCGCCGACCAGGCGATCGCGGAGGCCCGTTCCGAGGCCAACAAGATCGTCGGCGAGGCCCGCAGCCGTGCCGAGGGCCTGGAGCGCGACGCCCGCGCCAAGGCTGACGCGCTGGAGCGGGACGCGCAGGAGAAGCACCGTGTCGCGATGGGTTCCCTGGAGTCCGCGCGCGCCACGCTGGAGCGCAAGGTCGAGGATCTGCGCGGCTTCGAGCGCGAGTACCGTACGCGGCTGAAGTCCTACCTCGAGTCGCAGCTGCGTCAGCTGGAGACCCAGGCCGACGACTCGCTGGCTCCGCCGCGCACCCCGGCCACGGCTTCCCTGCCGTCGCCCTCCGCGCCCTCGATGGCTCCGGCCGGCGCGAGCGCGCCGTCGTACGGCAGCAGCCAGGGCATGGGTGGCGGTCCGGCACCGGCCGCGCCCTCCTACGGTGGGCAGCAGCAGATGTCGCCGGCCATGACTCAGCCGATGGCTCCGGTGCGGCCTCAGGGGCCGTCGCCGATGCAGCAGGCTCCCTCGCCGATGCGTGGGTTCCTCATCGACGAGGACGACAACTGACGGCCTCTAGTACGCCTTAGGCGTCGGCAGCGTTCAGGGCGGAGCCCCCGGAATTCCGGGGGCTCCGCCCTTTTGTGGGGTCTTGTGCGGGTGGGATGGGGGGTGTGTTGCGCCCCCGCCGCCCCTACCCTCCCCCAAGCTCTCGGCTTCGCTCGAGCAGAGGGGGGGACCCCCATCATCCGTTCCTGGGGGCTCCGCCCCCAGACCCCCGCCAGGGGCGCTGCGCCCCTGGACCCCCGCTCGCCCGAAGGGCTCGTCCTCAAACGCCGGACAGGCTGGGTATCCCGGGCCGGGCTGAAGGGTCCCCGCCGGGGCTGGGGACTCTCGGCGTTGGGTCGCGATCTTTCAGCCCGTCCGGCGTTTGAGGACGAGGGCGTTCAGGCCGAAGCGGGGGTCTGGGGGCAGCAGCCCCCAGGAACGCGATGGGACGGCGAAAACCCGGGGCAACGGTGAAGGCCTGGTGGACCGAGGGATCTTGGTGCCACCAGGCCTTCGGATGGGTGGTTACGCCTTGCGGAGGCGGAACGTCAGGGACAGACCCTCGTCCGTGAACGTGGCGCCGTAGGTGTCGTCCGCCTCGCCCTGGGCGAAGTCCGTGGCGAGGACCTCGTCGGCGATGAGGGGGGAGTGCTCGGTCAGGGCCGCGATGACGGCGGGGTCCGTGGACGTCCAGCGCAGGGCGATGCGGTCGGCAACGTCGAGGCCGCTGTTCTTGCGGGCCTCCTGGATCAGGCGGATCGCGTCACGGGCGAGGCCCGCCTGACGCAGTTCCTCCGTGATCTCCAGGTCGAGGGCAACCGTGGCACCGGAGTCGGACGCCACCGACCAGCCCTCGCGCGGGGTCTCCGTGATGATGACCTCGTCGGGGGCGAGGGTGACGGTGCCGCCGTCGACCTCGACGGAGGCCGTGCCCGCGCGCAGGGCGAGGGAGAGGGCCGCGGCGTCCGTCTCGGCGACGGCCTTGGCGACCGCTTGGACGCCCTTGCCGAAGCGCTTGCCGAGCGCGCGGAAGTTCGCCTTGGCCGTGGTGTCGACCAGCGAGCCGCCGACTTCGGAGAGGGAGGCCAGCGAGGAGACGTTCAGCTCTTCCGTGATCTGCGCGTGCAGCTCGCGGTCGAGGGACTCGAAGCCGGAGGCCGCGACCAGCGCGCGGGACAGCGGCTGGCGCGTCTTGACGCCCGACTCCGCGCGGGTGGCGCGGCCGAGCTCCACGAGACGGCGCACCAGCACCATCTGATTCGACAGCTCCGGGTCGATGACGGACAGGTCCGCCTCCGGCCAGGAGGAGAGGTGCACGGATTCGGGGGCTCCGGGCGTCACGGGTACCACCAGGTCCTGCCAGACCCGCTCGGTGATGAACGGGGTCAGCGGGGCCATCAGGCGCGTGACCGTCTCGACGACCTCGTGCAGCGTGCGCAGCGCGGCCTTGTCGCCCTGCCAGAAGCGGCGACGCGAGCGACGCACATACCAGTTGGACAGGTCGTCGACGAACGCCGACAGGAGCTTGCCGGCTCGCTGGGTGTCGTACGACTCCAGCGACTGCGTCACCTGGTCGGTGAGCGCGTGGAGTTCGGAGAGCAGCCAGCGGTCGAGGACCGGGCGGTCGGCCGGGGCCGGATCGGCCTCGCTCGGGGCCCAGTTGGAGGTGCGCGCGTACAGGGCCTGGAAGGCGACCGTGTTCCAGTAGGTGAGGAGGGTCTTGCGCACGACCTCCTGGATCGTGCCGTGGCCGACCCGGCGCGCCGCCCACGGGGAGCCGCCCGCCGCCATGAACCAGCGCACCGCGTCAGCGCCGTGCTGGTCCATCAGCGGGATCGGCTGCAGGATGTTGCCCAGGTGCTTGGACATCTTGCGGCCGTCCTCGGCCAGGATGTGGCCGAGGCAGACGACGTTCTCGTACGACGACTTGTCGAAGACGAGTGTGCCGACGGCCATGAGGGTGTAGAACCAGCCTCGCGTCTGGTCGATGGCCTCGCTGATGAACTGCGCCGGGTAGCGGCTCTCGAAGAGCTCCTTGTTCTTGTACGGGTAGCCCCACTGCGCGAACGGCATCGAACCCGAGTCGTACCAGGCGTCGATGACCTCCGGGACGCGGGTCGCTGTCTGCCCGCAGCCGTCCTGGGGGCACGCGAAGGTGACTTCGTCGATGAACGGGCGGTGCGGGTCCAGGTTCGACTGGTCGGTGCCCGTCAGCTCGGAGAGCTCCGCGCGGGAGCCGACGCAGGTGAGGTGGCCCTCCTCGCAGGTCCACAGCGGGAGCGGGGTGCCCCAGAAGCGGCTGCGGGACAGCGCCCAGTCGACGTTGTTGTTCAGCCAGTCACCGAAGCGGCCGTGCTTGACGGACTCCGGGAACCAGTTGGTCTTCTCGTTCTCCTGGAGGAGGCGGTCCTTGACGGCCGTGGTGCGGATGTACCAGGACGGCTGCGCGTAGTAGAGGAGCGCGGTGTGGCAGCGCCAGCAGTGCGGGTAGCTGTGCTCGTACGGGATGTGCTTGAAGAGCAGACCGCGGTTCTGGAGGTCCTCGGTGAGCTTTTCGTCCGCCTTCTTGAAGAAGACACCGCCCACGAGGGGAACGTCCTTCTCGAAGGTCCCGTTCGTGCGGACGGGGTTCACCACCGGCAGGCCGTATTCGCGGCAGACCTTGAGGTCGTCCTCACCGAAGGCGGGGGACTGGTGGACCAGACCCGTGCCGTCCTCGGTCGTCACGTACTCCGCGTTCACCACGTAGTGGGCTTCCGCGTCCGCTGGGAACTCCACCAGCTCGAACGGACGTTGATACGTCCAGCGCTCCATTTCGGCGCCGGTGAAGGTCTCGCCGGTGGTCTCCCAGCCCTCGCCGAGGGCCTTCTCGACGAGCGGCTCGGCGACGACGAGCTTCTCCTCGCCGTTCGTCGCGACGACGTAGGTGACCTCGGGGTGCGCGGCGACGGCGGTGTTGGACACCAGCGTCCACGGGGTCGTCGTCCACACCAGGAGCGCGGCCTGGCCGGCCAGCGGACCGGAGGTGAGTGGGAAACGGACGTACACGGAGGGGTCGACGATCGTCTCGTAGCCCTGTGCCAGCTCGTGGTCCGACAGGCCGGTCTCGTCCTGCGGGCACCACGGGGCGACGCGGTAGTCCTGGACCAGCAGCCCCTTGTTGAAGATCTCCTTGAGCGACCACCACACGGATTCCACGTACTCGGGGTCCATGGTGCGGTACGCGTCGTCCAGGTCGACCCAGTAGCCCATGCGGTTGGTGAGCTCGGTGAAGGCGTCGGTGTGGCGGGTCACGGACTCGCGGCACTTGGCGTTGAACTCGGCGATGCCGTACGCCTCGATGTCCTGCTTGCCGCTGAAGCCGAGCTCCTTCTCCACCGCCAGCTCCACCGGGAGGCCGTGGCAGTCCCAGCCGGCCTTGCGGGCCACGTGGTAGCCGCGCATGGTGCGGAAGCGGGGGAAGACGTCCTTGAAGACGCGGGCCTCGATGTGGTGGGCGCCCGGCATGCCGTTGGCGGTGGGCGGGCCTTCATAGAACACCCATTCGGGGCGGCCCTCGGACTGCTCGAGGCTCTTGGCAAAGATCTTCTGCTCGCGCCAGAAGTCGAGCACGGCGTGCTCGAGGGCGGGCAGGTCGACCTGGGCGGGCACCTGGCGGTACTGCGTCATCGATCTTCCTCCGGCGGACTTACTGCCTTCCGTCGGAGGGACGAGAGCTTTCTTGCTACGGACGCCGTGTGCGACGCGCTCCCGCGGTACCACCCTCCTTGGCTCCCCGGTGCCCGGTATGCACCCGTGAGCCCCCTCATTGGGGTCGCGATGCCGGTTCTACTGGCCTGGGCTGCTGGGCTCGGGCTTTCTTCCGGCGGCTCCGGGGTGATCTTCGCGTCGCGCTCGCCTCCGGGCTTCCACCGTCCCCGGATCGCTCTTGGCCGCTTACGCCGCTACTCGTCCCCATCCACGCTTCTCGCTGCGCCCAGTGTACGGCGCCGCGCGGACAGCGGCCGACCGGTTTTCCGGGGCGGCCCAGCGGCCCGGAAAGTGACCCGAATGGCGAGGCGCGGGCGTCCGGATCCTGGGACGCCGGGCCTGGCGGATTACCGGGCGGGGAGCTGGGCACAACGCATGCAGGCTTGTCGCGCGGGTCTCACGGGGCGGCGAATCGTTGGTGTGCCCCGTTGCCGTGGGCCAGAAGTCGATTTATCGTCCCAGCACGATTCGCGAGCGAAATCACAATATGTGAAGGGGCCGCGGCCATGGTGGCGAAGAAGACCGCCGTACAGCAGCCGGCGTCCGGCAGATCCACGGGTCCGGCGGCCAAGGATGTGGGCGGGAAGAAGAGCACACAGGGGGCAGCGGCGGCGCGTGGCACCAGGCCGGTCAAGACGACGGCCTTGGCGCCCACCGAAATCGTCACCGAAACGGCCAACGGAGCCGTAGCCAGGAAGGCGGCTGTCAGGAAGGCCGGGGTGAAGAAAACGGCTGCTACGAAGACGGTCATCAAGAAGGCGGCCACCAAAAAGCCGGTCACCAAGCCGGTCCCCAAGAAGACAGCGGCCAGGGAAACGGTCGCCGAGAAGATGGTGGCCGAGAAGGTGGTCGCCGAGAAGACCGTCGGTACGAGGACCGCCGAGGTGAAGCCGACCGCAGAGGAGGCGGGCCGGGCGGCGATCGGTGCGGCGAAGGGCGGCACCACGAAGAAGACCCGCGCGAAGAGCGCGACCAAGAAGGGCACCAGTACGGCCAAGAGGAGCACGGGTACGGCCAAGAAGAGCACGGTCAAGAAGACGGTCGCTTCCGCGGCCGAAGGCGCGGCGCAGGCCGCGAAGACGACGGGAGCCACGACGGTGGTTGCGAAGAAGACTCCTGGCACGGCCACCGCGGCGACGAAGCCCACCGCGGTCCCCAAGTCGCGGATCGCCGCCGCTGACCCCGGCGAGCTGGCGGTGCGCCCCGGTGAGGACCCCTGGACCTCTCAGGAGGTCGCGGAGGCGCGCGCGGAGCTGGAGTCCGAGGCGCTGCGGCTGGGCACCGAGATCTCGTCGTCCGAGCAGGCGATCGTGGGCCTGATGCGCGACTCCGGCGACGGCGCGGGCGACGACCAGGCGGACACCGGCACGAAGAACATCACGCGCGAGCACGAGATGGCTCTCGCCGCCAACGCGCGCGAGATGCTCGAGCAGACCGAGCGCGCGCTCGAGCGTCTCGACGCGGGGACGTACGGACTCTGCGAGAACTGCGGCAACCCCATCGGCAAGGCGCGGATGCAGGCCTTCTCACGCGCCACCCTGTGTGTCGAGTGCAAGCAGAAGCAGGAACGCCGCTGAGACGGGCGCGGGATGGCTCCTGAGCACATGTGTGCCGGGGGGTGTGACGTACCCTCGTCCTCAGTCAGGCACCTAGGTCGAGGGACTCACTTACGTGGCAGAGGCGGAGCGCATCATCGGTACGCCGGATATCCCAGGAGCGGCGGGCGCCGAGCCGGAGCAGTCCGACGGGAACGCGGCGTCGGGCGACCGGTCCGGCCCCGGCGAGTCGGCCCCGGCCGAGCAGTCCGGCGTGGACGGGACGAAGGCCCCGCAGGAGCGGCCGAAGGGGCGGCGCAGGATCGCCGTCCTGTTCTCGGTCGCCGCGCTGGCGTACGCCCTCGACCTCGTCAGCAAGATGATCGTGGTCGCGAAGCTGGAGCACCACGACTCGATCGAGATCATCGGGGACTGGCTGAAGTTCGAGGCGATCCGCAACGCGGGCGCGGCCTTCGGCTTCGGTGAGGCGTTCACGATCATCTTCACGGTGATCGCGGCGGCGGTGATCGTGGTGATCGCGCGGCTCGCCCGCAAGCTCTACAGCCTGCCCTGGGCGATCGCCCTCGGCCTGCTGCTGGGCGGCGCGCTGGGCAATCTGACCGACCGGGTCTTCCGTTCGCCCGGCGTCTTCAAGGGCGCTGTCGTCGACTTCATCGCGCCCAAGCACTTCGCGGTCTTCAACCTGGCCGACTCGGCGATCGTCTGCGGCGGCATCCTGATCGTGCTGCTGTCCTTCCGGGGGCTCGATCCCGACGGGACCGTCCACAAGGACTGAGGCTCGGGGCTGAGGCTCGGGGACCGAGGCTCTGGTAAGGGGCTGTCGGACGCGTCCGGCATACTCGACGAGTGAGCACGATTCCCGAGATCCGAAACCTGCCCGTGCCCGACGGCCTGGAGGGCGAGCGCGTCGACGCCGTCATCTCCCGCATGTTCGGCTTCTCCCGCACGAAGGCCGCCGAGCTTGCCGCGGCGGGGAAGGTCACGGTCGACGGATCGGTGGTCGGCAAGTCCGAGCGGGTGCACGGCGGTGCCTGGCTCGAAGTGGAGATGCCGCAGGCTCCCGCGCCCGTGCAGATCGTCGCCGAGCCCGTCGAGGGCATGGAGATCGTCTATGACGACGACGACTTCGTCGTGATCGTCAAGCCGGTCGGTGTGGCCGCCCACCCGAGCCCCGGCTGGAGCGGACCGACGGTGATCGGCGGGCTCGCTGCGGCCGGGTACCGGATCTCGACCTCGGGTGCCGCCGAGCGCCAGGGCATCGTGCACCGGCTGGACGTCGGCACCTCCGGGCTGATGGCCGTGGCCAAGTCTGAGCGGGCGTACACCTCGCTGAAGCGGCAGTTCAAGGAACGTACGGTCGACAAGCGGTACAACGCGCTGGTCCAGGGACACCCCGACCCGATGAGCGGCACCATCGACGCGCCCATCGGCCGGCATCCGAACCACGACTACAAGTGGGCGGTCACGGCCGAGGGCAAGCCGTCCGTCACGCACTACGACCTGATCGAGGCGTTCCGCGCGGCCTCCCTCCTCGACATCAAGCTGGAGACCGGGCGCACCCACCAGATCCGCGTCCACATGGCGGCTCACCGGCACCCCTGCGTGGGCGACCTGACCTACGGCGCGGACCCGACGATCGCCAAGCGGCTCGGCCTCACCCGGCAGTGGCTGCACGCGGTGCGACTCGGCTTCGAGCACCCCGGGGACGGGCAGTGGGTGGAGTTCGGGAGCGACTACCCCGAGGATCTGCAGCAGGCGCTCGACAAGGTGCGTGAGGAGAGCTACGCGTGAGCGCCACGTACGTGGTGCGGGTGGCCGAGGACGCGGCCGACCGTGAGGCGTGCTTCGCGGTACGCAAGGAGGTCTTCGTCGGCGAACAGGGCGTACCCGAGGACATCGAGTACGACGCGTACGACGACGGGGCCGTACACGTGCTGGCGGTCCGCGCGGACGGGGTGCCGCTCGGCACCGGGCGGCTCCTGGACGGTGAGGAGGCCGCCGCGAAGACCGGCGGTGACCTGACCGTCGGTTCGCTCGGGCGGCTCGCCGTGATGAAGGCGGCGCGCGGGCTCGGTGTCGGTGTCGCCCTCGTGGGCGCCATCGAGGACGCGGCACGCGCGCGTGGGCTGGCGGCGGTGGACCTGCATGCGCAGACGCAGGCGCTGGGGTTCTACGAGCGGCTCGGGTACGTGGCGTACGGCGAGGAATTCCTCGACGCGGGTATCGAGCACCGGGCGATGCGCAAGGCCCTGTAAGAGGGTTTGCCGCGAGGGGCTTGCCGAGGGGGCATTGTCGTAGGCGCGTGGCACGCTGAGGGTCTGGCACTTTCTTGATCGCCTAGACCTCGCCGGAGCGCTGACCGTGGATCAGTTGGCCCTGTTGTTCATGCTGTTGCTCGGGGCCGTGGTGAGTGTCCCGGTGGGGGACCGGCTCGGGCTGCCGGCGCCGGTGCTGATGACGCTCCTCGGGATCGTGCTGGCCATGCTGGCGTTCGTGCCCGACGTGGACATCCCGCCCGAGCTGATCCTGCCCTTGCTGCTGCCGCCGCTGCTGTACGTCTCGGTGCGGCGGACGTCGTGGAGACAGTTCGCCGCCAACAAACGGCCGATCTTCCTGCTGGCCGTGGCGCTGGTGTTCGTCACCACTGTGGCCGTGGCGGTCGTCGCGAACGCGATCGTGCCGGGGCTGCCGATCGCCGCCGCCGTGGCGCTCGGGGCGCTCGTGGCGCCGCCCGACCCGGTCGCCGCGACCGCCGTGGCGGGACAGCTCGGACTGCCGCGCCGGCTGGTTTCGGTTCTCGAGGGCGAGGGGCTGTTCAACGATGTGACGGCCATCGTGCTCTATCACGTCGCGATCGCCGCTGTCGTGAGCGGCACCTTCTCGCCGTGGCGGGCCGGGCTGGACTTCGTGCTGTCCGCCGTCGTCGCGGTCGCCGTCGGGCTGGCGCTCGGCTGGGCCGCGAACAAGCTGATGGACCTGCTCGGTGACGCCACGCTGCAGATCGGGCTGACGCTGCTCGTGCCGTACGCCTCGTACGTCCTGGCCGAAGAACTGCACGGGTCCGGGGTGCTCGCCGTGCTCACCACCGCGCTGTTCCTGGCGGAGTACGCCACCGATGCCGACGACGTTGTGACCCGGCTGGCCGGTGCGAGCGTCTGGGATGTGGTGGACACGCTCGTCACCGGGGTCGCGTTCGGGCTGATCGGGCTCGAGCTGCACCACGCCGTCAGGACGGCGTCGGGGCGGTGGGGCGAGATGCTCGGGTGGGCCGCCGCGATCGTCGCCGTCGTCGTGCTCGTACGGCTGGTGTGGCTGCTGCCGGCGACCTGGCTGGCCCAACGGCTGCACGCCAAGCGGGACTACGACGAGGAGATTCCGGCCTCCTGGCGGGAGACCGTGGTGATGTGGTGGTCGGGGATGCGGGGGGTGGCCTCCGTGGCGTTGGCGCTGGCGATTCCGCTGAAGACGGAGGAAGGGTCGCCGTTTCCGGACCGGGACGAGATCGTCTTCATCGCGTTCGGGGTGATCATGGCGACGCTCGTGCTGCAGGGGCTCACATTGCCGTGGCTGGTCAGGAAGCTCGGGGTGCGGGCCGACATGGATGTCGAGAAGGCGTTCGAGAAGGAGCTGGCGATTCGGGCCGCGAAGGCCGCGAAGCGGAGGCTCAGGGAGATCGAGGAGGTGGAGGAGCTGCCGGAGGAGGTGTCCGAGCAGTTGCTGCGGCGGGCCTTCGACATCGGGGTGCGGATCAGTCCGGATATGGGGGACGAGGAGCGGAGGGAGGCGCATGAGAAGCGGGCTCGGCGGATCAAGCGGATGCGGCGGATTCAGGGGGAGATGATGAGTGCGGCTCGGCATGAGGTGCTGGCGGCGCGGAGTGAGCCGGGGGCGGATCCGGAGATTGTGGATCGGGTGTTGCGGCATTTGGATGTGCGCAGCTTGAGGTGACGTGGTGTTCTCCCGCCCACGCACCGCCCGCTTCTGGCCCGATGACAGGTGCGGGTTGCCTGTGGGGGGAATCGCCGTGGGCGGCTGCAGGGAGAAGGGGGAACTGCAGGGAGTGGGGGCCTGCGGGGAGTGGGGGAACTGTGGGGAGTGGGGGCCTGCGGGGAGTGAGGGGCCTGCGGGGAGCAGGGGGGCAGGGGAGTAGAGGGGCCGTGGGGAGTAGGGGGACTGCGGGGGTGGGGGCGGGCTGTGGTTGGTGGGTGGTGAGCTTGGTGTTTGTGCCGCGGCTTTGCAGCTGTGTCCCGCTGGGGTGTGGCTGCGGGCTTGTGGCGGTGGGGAAGCCGTCCCCTCGGATCATTCCTGTCAGGCCGTGTTTCCCGCGTTGCGCAGGCGGGCGAAGGACGTGTCCAGGCCCTTCTTCAGCATCCGGGCCAGGGGCCGCTCCACGAAGCGGTGGACCAGCCAGCTCAGGACCAGGAAGCCGGCGATCACGGCCACGACCAGCAGTCGGGCGTCCATGGTGTCCCGCAGGCGGTTGATCAGCGTCGTACCGGCCACGTAGTGCATCAGATAGAACGGGTACGTCAGGGCGCCGGCGGTCACGAGCCACTTCCAGCGGATCCGGTCGGTCAGACCGACCGCGATCGCGACCATGACCAGCAGGAACACGGTGAAGATCAGCACGCTGCCCCGCCAGCCGGAGACGTGCTCGACCGTGTCGATGCGGTGCCCCAGCTCCAGCTGGCCCATCAGCCACGCCATGCCGAGGATGCCCCACAGCAGCAGGTCCTGGCCGAACCGGTGCATGAGGTAGAGCGCCAGCCCCGCGATGAAGTACCAGGCGCCGTCCGGGTTGGCGACCAGCACCAGCAGATGGAAGTCGGACACCGGCGCGAGCATCGCGGCGGCGCCCCACGCGCAGCAGAACAAGACGACCTTGCGGTACGTCAGCCCCGTGGCGACGACGAGCAGGAAGAGCAGGTAGAAGCGCAGCTCGGACCAGAGGGTCCAGTACACGCCGTCGACGTTCGACACGCGTGAACCGGACTGCAGCATCGTGAAGTTGAACAGGACCTCGCGCAGCCGAAGCCGCTCCCACACGCCGGGCACGGCCACCAGGACGCCCGTGGTGAGGACGATGGCGAACCAGTACGCCGGGTAGAGCCGGATCACCCGCGAGACGAAGAACTGCCGCGGGGTACGGCCCCAGCACGACATGCAGATCACGAAGCCGCTGATCACGAAGAAGATCTCGACGCCGATCCAGCCGTAGGCGGCGAACCGGAACACCGAAGGCATGATGTCGGACGTCGGCCGGTCCCAGATCGCGTTGTTCGGCTGGTTGACCCGGTAGGTGCCGGCGTAGTGGTGTACGGCCACCATCAGGGCGGCGAGCAGGCGGATGCCGTCGATGGCGTACAGCCGGCGGCCCTCCCGCCCGCGGACGGTGGCCTGCCTCGCATCCGTCCCGGCGGGCCGCGGCGGCTGCTCGCCCGCGGTGAGTGGGGGGAGCGGCTTGCGCAACCCGCCCACGACCTGCATCGGTATCGACGATATGCCGTCCGTGCCCTGCATCGGAACCTGTCCCATCCCCACGAGAGAACTCCGCCCCCCGAGGGCGGCAACAGAACGGCTCACGCTACGGCAGGCACAATCACCCCACAGGGAAAGAACAGGAACAAACCTCACGTCTACGATGCGCAGTTGCCCGAACCATTGCCGAGACGCACAACAGCGTTCGCCAAGACTTCACTTGACTGCGGCTTCGGCTCAGACCCGTCCGGGGCCCGTGTGGGGTGACTCGGGGACGCGACCGTGGTCCGGGCGGGCCGCCGCACCGTCCGACTCGCCGCGGCCCGGCCGAGGAACCCGCCCGTCGGCCCGGCCCGGCGCCAGCACCGCGTCCGCGGTGTTGACGCGGGGGAGCGCGTAGGGGTGCTCCTCGGTCAGCCAGCGGATCATCTGCTCGCGCACCGTGACCCGTACCGTCCAGATGTCGTCCGCGTCCTTCGCCGTGACCAGGGCGCGTACCTGCATGGTGTTGGGCGTCGAGTCGGTGACGGCCAGGTTGTGTTCGCGGCCGTCCCAGGCCGGGCAGTCGCGCAGGATGTCCCGCAGCTTCTCGCGCATCGCCTCCACCGGCGCACTGTGGTCGACGTGGAAGAAGACGATGCCGGTCATCATGGCGCTGCCGCGCGACCAGTTCTCGAAGGGCTTCGAGGTGAAGTACGAGACCGGCATCGTGATCCGGCGCTCGTCCCACGTCCGCACCGTCAGGAACGTCAGCGTGATCTCCTCGACCGTGCCCCACTCGCCGTCCACCACGACCGTGTCACCGAGGCGGACCATGTCACCGAAGGCGATCTGCAGCCCGGCGAAGAGGTTCGCCAGCGTGGACTGGGCGGCGACACCGGCGACGATGCCGAGGACACCGGCCGAGGCGAGGAGCGAGGCGCCGGCCGCCCGCATCGCCGGGAACGTGAGCAGCATCGAGGCGATCGCCACCACGGCGACGATCGCCGACAGTACGCGTTGGATCAGTGTCACCTGCGTGCGCACCCGGCGGACCCGCGCCGGGTCGCGGTGGGAGGCCGCGTAGCGGGTGTACGAGGTCTCGACGATCGCCGTCGCGATGCGCACCACCAGCCACGCGGCCGACCCGATGAGGATCAGGGTCAGGGCCCGGCCGATGCCGACCCGGTGGTCCACCAGCAGCTTCACCTGGTCGTACGAGCCTCGCAGCAGGGCCGCGAACAGCATGAACCGGAAGGGGACGCGGCCGCGGCGGAGCAGGCCCCACAGTGGGGTCTCGCGCCGGGCGTCGGCGTGTCGCAGCAGGTGGTCGACGGCCCACCCGATGAGCAGAGCGAGCACGACCGATCCACCGACGACGATCAGCGGACGCAGTACGTTCTCCATGCCGATGTCCATGTCCTTGACCGTAACCGGCCCGGGGGCGCCCTGAACATGCGATGTCAGTGCCGGCTGGCACGATGGGGTTCATGAACATCATGCTCTTTCACTCGACCTACGGGCTGCGGCCGGCGGTGCGCGCCGCGGCGGACCGGCTGCGTGCCGCGGGGCACGAGGTGTGGACGCCCGACCTCTTCGAGGGGCGCACCTTCGAGACCGTGGAGGAGGGCATGGCGTTCAACGACGCGATCGGCAAGGACGAGTTGCTCAAGCGCGCGGTCCTCGCTGCCGCGCCCTATTCCGAACGCGGCTTGGTGTACGCGGGATTCTCGCTCGGCGCCTCCATCGCGCAGACCCTGGCGCTCGGTGACGAGAAGGCCCGCGGGCTGCTCCTTCTGCACGGCACGTCGGACATCGCGGAGAGCGCGTCGGCGGACGAGCTGCCGGTCCAGCTGCATGTCGCGGAGCCCGACGCGTTCGAGACGGACGACTGGCTGAGTGCCTGGTATCTGCAGATGCAGAGAGCGGGAGCGGACGTGGAGATCTATCGGTACGCCGGGGCCGGACATGTCTACACCGACCCCGACCTACCCGACTACGACGCCGAGGCGGCCGAGGCCACCTGGAAGGTGGCGCTCGGCTTCCTCGACAACCTGTAGGGCCTCATACCGGGTTACACCGGGTCGTAGGTCCGCTCCACCTGCTGCGTGCCGCTGCGCGTGCGGTACGAACGCCACCACGACGAGGTCGCGTTGGCCTTCGTGCGGTCGGAGAGGACGTAGTAGTCCATCTGCGCGCGGTCGGTGGTGATGTCCAGGACGCCGTAGCCGTGGCGGTCGGTGTCGACCCAGTGGACGTGCCGGTTGGCGGCGCGGATGATCGGCCCGGCGATCGCGGTGAGGGTTCCTTCGGGGACCTTGACGATGTCGTCGAGGTTGTCGGAGGTGACCGAGGTGACGACGAACTCGGTGGCGGCGGAGGGGGACAGCGGGTACGTACCGGCGTCCACCGGCACGTCGTTGGCCCACGCCATGTGGATGTCGCCGGTCAGGAAGACCGTGTTGCGGATGGCGTGGGAGCGCAGGTGCGCGAGGAGTTCGCGGCGGTCGTCCGTGTAGCCGTCCCACTGGTCGGTGTTGAGGGCGAGGCCATCCTGCGGCAGGCCCAGCAGCTTGGCGAGCGGCTTCAGCAGGTCCGCGGAGAGCGAGCCCACCGCGAACGGCGAGATCATCACCGAGTTGCCGACCAGTCGCCAGCTGGTGTCGGACGCCTTCAGCCCCGCCTTCAGCCAGTCGAGCTGGGCACGACCGGTGAGCGTACGGTCCGGGTCGTCGACCTCGCCGTTGCCGACGGCGACCTGCTGGGAGCGGAAGGAGCGCAGGTCGAGCAGGGAGAGATCGGCGAGCTTGCCGAAGCGCAGGCGGCGGTAGGTGGTGCCGGCGATCGCCGGACGGACCGGCATCCACTCGAAGTACGCCTGCTTGGCGGCGGCCTGACGCGCGGCCCAGGTGCCCTCGGATCCTTCGGTGTGGTTCTCGGCACCGCCCGACCAGGTGTCGTTGGCGAACTCGTGGTCGTCCCAGATCGCGACGACCGGAGCCGCCGCGTGCAGCGCCTGGAGGTCGGGGTCGGTCTTGTAACGCCCGTGCCGGGTGCGGTAGTCGGCGAGCGTCAGGATCTCGTGGGTGGGCGCGTGCGGTCGTACGACGGTGTCGCGCGTCCCGTACTCGCCGGTTCCGTACTCGTAGATGTAGTCGCCGAGGTGCAGCCAGGCGTCCAGGTCGCCACGGGCCGCGAGATGGCGGTACGAGGAGAAGTACCCGGCTTCCCAGTTGGCGCAGGAGACCACGCCGAAGCGCAGGCCCGGGACGGCGGCGTCGGCGGCGGGCGCGGTGCGGGTGCGGGCGGCGGGGGAGTCGGTGCCCCCGGCGGAGAAGCGGAACCAGTAGTCGGTGGCGGGCTGAAGGCCGCGGATGTCCGCCTTGACGGTGTGGTCGGAGGCGGCGGTCGCGGTGAGGGAGCCCTTGGCGACGACGTTGGTGAACGCCTTGTCCTTGGCGACGGTCCAACTGACCTCGGTGTCCGGGCCGAGTCCGGAGCCCGGTATCGCCGCGGCGGTGGGAGTCACCCGGGTCCACAGCAGGATGCCGTCGGGCAGCGGGTCACCGGAGGCGACACCGTGCAGGAAGGTGGGGGCCTCGGCGGCGCGGGCCGGCAGGGTGGCCGCGAGCGGGGCTGCGAAGGCGGTGACGCCGGCGGTGGCGGCCGCGGCCTTGACGACCGAACGGCGGCGCGGCGTACGCCAGTTGGCGCTGTCGGTTGATCTGTTTCGACTGGTCACGAGCGATCAGGTTACTGACCGGTATGACCAAGAGCGGGCGAACTCGCAAAAGTTCGCCCGCTCTTCGGCTGGAGGTCGGCTGAGGCCCCGGAGGGTTCAGACCGACCGGCAACGGGAGGGCGGCGTCGCGGGGTCCGGCACGCACATCTGCCGCGTTGTCGTCGGTCGCGATGGCTCCGCCATCACTCCCTCCTCCGCCTTGCAGCTGCACGCACCAGACCCCGCTCCTTCTCCCACCCTCCCATTGCCGGTCGGTCTCAGTCTCAGGCCTTGAGCGCGGCCTCGATCGCGGTGTTGAAGTCGGCCACCGTCATCGGCGCGTTCTCGCCGTCGGAACCGGTGAGCGTCTTGCCGTCCATCTTCAGCGTCGGGGTGCCCTGCACGCCGCTGTCGTCGAACGTCGAGGACATCTCCAGGGCCCACTTGTCGTAGGTGCCGTTGTTCACGGCGTTCTGGAACTTCTTGTTGTCCTTCAGGGCGTCGACCGTGTCGGCCACCTCGATCAGGTAGGAGTCGTCCTTGAACTTGTCGTCCGACTCCTCCGGGTGCCACTTCGTCGAGTACAGCGCGGTCTTGTACTCGAGGAACGCCTCGGGGCTGACGTTCAGCGCGGCACCCAGGGCGCTGAGCGCGTTCTTGGAGCCCTCGCCGGTCAGGCTGTTGTCGAGGAACGTGGCACCGACGTACTGGACCTTGTACTTGCCGTCCTCGATGCCCTTGTCGACGGTCGCGCCGACGGTCTGCTCGAACTGGGCGCAGATCGGGCAGCGCGGGTCCTCGTACATGACCAGGGTCTTCTTGGCGCTGCTCTCGCCGATGACGACGGTGGTGCCGTTCTCGCCGGTGGTGTTGGCCGGCTTGACGAGCTTGTCGTCCTTCGCGGCCTCCCAGTAGCCGGGCTTGTTGCCCTGCACGACCGCGTAGCTGATGCCGCCGGCTATCGCGAGGACGCCGACGATCGAACAGGCCACGATGACCTGGCGCTTGACCTTGTCGCGCTTGGCCTGCCGCTCGCGCTCCTGGCGCAGCCGCTCACGGGCGGCGTTCTTCGAGGCCTGGCTGTTCCGCTTGCTCATGGTGGTGATCTCCAGTGGGGACGCGCACACGGTGTGCGCGGAATACGTACGGGGGACTGCTGGTGCTCAGTGGCTGTTCGCGGTGGCTGGTCACGCGAAAGCGGCCGAGCGCGGCGGTCCACGCCGTCCCAGGGAGTGCACGAGGATCCGGTCGCGGGCGGTGGTCGTACGGCGGCCGGAGCGCTGCGGCAGGCTTACCGCCGGAGCCGGGCTCACCGCCACCGCGGCGACCGCGAGGAGCAGCGGGCGGAACGTGGTCGCCGTCACCGCCCGCAGTACCTGGGCCAGCGCCTGCTCGCCGCGGCGCAGCCAGGCGGCCGCGAGGAGGCCGACGCCGATGTGCGCGCCGAGCAGCAGCCAGGCGGTGGCCGGGTCGGCGTGGGCGAGCAGTGCCGGGATCCGGTCGGGACCGGTGCCGGTCACCCGGGCCAGCGGGGTGCCGATGTCGGTGCCGCCGCCGCACAGCACGTCGAAGCCGACGGAGCGCAGGGGGCCGGCGACCGGGCCGCCCGCCGCGCCGTAGCAGACGTGCTGGCCGGTGGTGAACACCGTGTCGGCGGCCAGTTCCAGCGGGATGAGGAGGGCGGCGATCCGACCGAAGCCGCGTTCGCGGCCTGCCAGGGCGTAGGCGGCGACGAACACGGCGGCGGCGACCACGGCCACCGTGTTCAACGGCAGCGGGACCCGGGACAGCAGCACGTGCGACGCGGTGCTGAGTGTCACGACGAGTGCCGTGAACAGCGCCGCGCGCACGGCTCTGAGCTGGGTCCCGGATATGTCCATAGCGGGGAGAGTGTGTCACGGACTCCTGTAGGGGACCCCTAAAGGGTTCCTATGAGTGGGCGGACGGTTACAGACCCGGAATCCGGCCGTTGCGGAACAGGTCGACGAAGATCTGGTGGTCGGCACGCGCGCGTGCGCCGTAGCTGTGCGCGAATTCCACCAGGAGCTCGGCGAAGCCGTCCTCCTCGGCCGCGATCGCCGCGTCGATGGCTCGCTCCGTGGAGAACGGGACCAGCTCCGAGTGACCGCTCTCGTCGTCGGCGGCCGCGTGCATGGTGGCCGTGGCCCGGCCCAGGTCGGCGACGACCGAGGCGATCTCCTCCGGGTCGTCGATGTCGCCCCAGTCCAGGTCCACCGCGTACGGCGAGACCTCGGCGACGAGCTGGCCCGCGCCGTCCAGCTCGGTCCAGCCCAGCCACGGGTCGGCGTGTGCCTGGAGGGCGCGCTGGGAGATCACCGTGCGGTGGCCCTCGTGCTGGAAGTACTCGCGGATCGAGGCGTCCGTGACGTGCCGGGAGACGGCCGGGGTCTGGGCCTGCTTGATGTAGATCACGACATCGTTCTCCAGGGCGTCGCTGTTGCCCTCCAGAAGGATGTTGTACGAGGGCAGGCCGGCCGAACCGATGCCGATGCCGCGGCGGCCCACGACGTCCTTCACGCGGTACGAGTCGGGGCGGGCGAGCGAGGACTCCGGGAGCGTCTCCAGGTAGCCGTCGAAGGCCGCGAGGACCTTGTAGCGGGTGGCGGCGTCGAGCTCGATGGAGCCGCCGCCGGGCGCGAAGCGGCGCTCGAAGTCGCGGATCTCGGTCATCGAGTCGAGCAGTCCGAAGCGGGTCAGCGAGCGCGCGTCGCGCAGGGCGTCCAGGAGCGGGCCCTCGGCCGTGTCCAGGGTGAAGGGCGGCACCTCGTCGTTCTTGGCGCCGGTGGCGAGGGCGTGGACCCGCTCGCGATAGGCGGTCGCGTACACCGTGACCAGCTCGGTGATCTGCTCGTCGCTGAGCGCCTTCGCGTACCCGATGAGCGCCACGGAGGCGGCGAAGCGCTTGAGGTCCCAGGTGAAGGGGCCGACGTACGCCTCGTCGAAGTCGTTCACGTTGAAGATCAGGCGGCCCTGGGAGTCCATGTACGTGCCGAAGTTCTCCGCGTGCAGGTCGCCGTGGATCCAGACCCGGGAGGTCCGCTCGTCCAGGTACGGTCCGCCCCGCTTCGAGCCGAAGCCGATGTCCGCGGTGAGGTCGTGGTAGAAGAGGCCCGCCGTGCCCCGGTAGAACGCGAAGGCGGAGGCCGCCATCTTGCGGAACTTCACGCGGAACGCGGCCGGGTCGGCGGCCAGGAGCTCGCCGAAGGCGGTGTCGAAGACGGCGAGGATCTGCTCGCCGCGTTGCTCGGCGCTGAGCTGCGGGACCGACATCGCTGGGTGCCTCCTGGTGCAGGTGGTGCGTGACATGTGGGAAGGGGTGCCGTCCGCCGGGACGGATGCTTCCGTCCGACTCCAACGGACGAAGGTACGTGGGAGTGCCCGAGTACCCGGATGAAGGTACGGGTGATCTTCCGCCGAGTGTCAGTGGCCCGGCATAGACTTCGACGCTGTCCCCCCAGACTGTCCGCAGCCTGTCGACGATTGTTCTTCTTGGAGGCCGAAGCCGTGTCAAAGCCGCCGTTCACGCACCTGCACGTCCATACCCAGTACTCGCTGCTGGACGGTGCCGCGCGGCTCAAGGACATGTTCAATGCCTGCAATGAGATGGGCATGACACACATCGCCATGAGCGACCACGGCAACCTCCACGGGGCGTACGACTTCTTCCACACGGCTCAGAAGGCGGGCGTCACGCCGATCATCGGCATCGAGGCGTACGTCGCTCCGGAGTCCCGGCGCAACAAGCGCAAGATCCAGTGGGGTCAGCCGCACCAGAAGCGCGACGACGTGTCCGGTTCGGGCGGTTACACGCACAAAACGATCTGGGCGGCCAACAAGACGGGCCTGCACAACCTCTTCAAGCTCTCCTCGGACGCGTACGCCGAGGGCTGGCTGCAGAAGTGGCCCCGCATGGACAAGGAGACCATCTCCCAGTGGTCCGAGGGGCTCATCGCCTCCACCGGCTGCCCCTCCGGTGAGCTGCAGACCCGGCTGCGCCTGGGCCAGTACGACGAGGCCCTGAAGGCGGCCGCCGAGTACCAGGACATCTTCGGCAAGGACCGGTACTTCCTGGAGCTGATGGACCACGGCATCGAGATCGAGCGCCGGGTCCGCGACGGGCTCCTGGAGATCGGCAAGAAGCTCGGCATCCCGCCGCTGGTCACCAATGACTCGCACTACACCTACGCCCACGAGGCGACCGCGCACGACGCCCTGCTCTGCATCCAGACCGGCAAGAACCTCTCGGACCCCGACCGCTTCCGCTTCGACGGCACCGGCTACTACCTGAAGTCCACGGACGAGATGTACGCCGTGGACTCGTCGGACGCCTGGCAGGAGGGGTGCCGCAACACCCTCCTGGTCGCCGAGCAGATCGACACCACCGGGATGTTCGAGAAGCGCGACCTCATGCCGAAGTTCGACATTCCGGAGGAGGGTTACACCAACACCACCTGGTTCAAGGAGGAAGTGCGGCGCGGCATGATCCGCCGCTACCCGGGCGGTGTCCCCGAGGACCGGCAGAAGCAGGCCGAGTACGAGATGGACATCATCATCCAGATGGGGTTCCCGGGGTACTTCCTCGTCGTCGCCGACTTCATCATGTGGGCCAAGAACAACGGCATCGCGGTGGGCCCGGGCCGTGGCTCCGCGGCCGGCTCGATCGTCGCGTACGCCATGGGCATCACCGACCTCGACCCGATCGAGCACGGGCTGATCTTCGAGCGGTTCCTCAACCCCGAGCGCGTCTCCATGCCCGATGTCGACATCGACTTCGACGAGCGCAGGCGCGTCGAAGTGATCAGGTATGTGACCGAGAAGTACGGCGAGGACAAGGTCGCCATGATCGGTACGTACGGAAAGATCAAGGCCAAGAACGCGATCAAGGACTCCGCGCGCGTGCTGGGCTACCCGTACGCGATGGGCGACCGCCTCACCAAGGCCATGCCCGCCGACGTCCTCGGCAAGGGCATCGACCTGAACGGCATCACCGACCCCTCGCACCCCCGCTACGGCGAGGCGGGCGAGATCCGCGGGATGTACGAGAACGAGCCGGACGTCAAGAAGGTCATCGACACCGCCAAGGGCGTGGAGGGCCTGGTCCGGCAGATGGGTGTGCACGCGGCCGGCGTGATCATGTCCAGCGAGCCGATCGTCGACCACGCCCCGATCTGGGTGCGGCACACCGACGGCGTCACCATCACGCAGTGGGACTACCCGCAGTGCGAGTCGCTCGGCCTGATCAAGATGGACTTCCTGGGCCTGCGCAACCTCACCATCATGGACGACGCCGTGAAGATGGTGGAGGCCAACAAGGGCGTCAAGCTGGAGATGCTCGAGATCCCGCTCGACGACCCCAAGACGTACGAACTGCTCTGCCGCGGTGACACGCTCGGTGTGTTCCAGTTCGACGGCGGCCCGATGCGCTCGCTGCTGCGCCAGATGCAGCCCGACAACTTCGAGGACATTTCAGCCGTTTCGGCCCTGTATCGGCCGGGTCCGATGGGCATGAACTCGCACACGAACTACGCCGAGCGCAAGAACGGCCGGCAGGAGATCACGCCGATCCACCCGGAGCTCGAGGAGCCCCTGAAGGAGACGCTCGGTCTGACCTACGGCCTCATCGTGTACCAGGAGCAGGTGCAGAAGGCCGCCCAGATCGTCGCCGGTTACTCGCTCGGCGAGGCCGACATCCTGCGCCGCGTGATGGGCAAGAAGAAGCCCGAGGAGCTGGCGAAGAACTTCACCATCTTCCAGGCCGGCGCCAAGAAGAACGGCTTCTCGGACGCGGCGATCCAGGCCCTCTGGGACGTCCTGGTCCCGTTCGCCGGCTATGCGTTCAACAAGGCGCACTCCTCCGCGTACGGCCTGGTCACCTACTGGACCGCCTACCTCAAGGCGAACTACCCGGCCGAGTACATGGCCGCGCTGCTGACCTCGGTGAAGGACGACAAGGACAAGTCGGCGGTCTACCTCAACGAGTGCCGCCGCATGCGCATCAAGGTGCTGCCGCCGAACGTCAACGAGTCGGTGCACAACTTCGCCGCCCAGGGCGACGACGTGATCCTCTTCGGCCTGGAGGCCGTGCGCAACGTCGGTACGAGCGTGGTCGATTCGATCATCCGGTCCCGCAAGGCCAAGGGGAAGTACGCCTCCTTCCCCGACTACCTGGACAAGGTCGAGGCCGCCGCCTGCAACAAGCGCACCACGGAATCG
This sequence comes from Streptomyces sp. SD15, assembly GCF_054462255.1. Classification (NCBI taxonomy): domain Bacteria; kingdom Bacillati; phylum Actinomycetota; class Actinomycetes; order Kitasatosporales; family Streptomycetaceae; genus Streptomyces; species Streptomyces sp. SD15. The sequence goes on from NZ_JBTLMO010000006.1 coordinate 218,784, forward strand.
CTCATCAAGGCCGGCGCCTTCGACACCATGGGGCACACCCGCAAGGGCCTCACCGCGCACTTCGAGCCTATGATCGACAACGTGGTGGCGGTCAAGCGCAAGGAGGCCGAGGGCCAGTTCGACCTCTTCGGCGGCATGGGCGAGGAGGAGACCAGCGAGCCCGGCTTCGGACTCGACGTGGAGTTCACGACCGACGAGTGGGACAAGGCCTATCTGCTCGCCCAGGAGCGGGAGATGCTCGGTCTCTACGTCTCCGACCACCCGCTCTTCGGGCTGGAGCACGTCCTGTCCGACAAGGCCGACGCGGGCATTGCCCAGCTCACCGGAGGTGAGCACGCGGACGGCGCGGTGGTGACCATCGGCGGCATCATCTCCGGCCTGCAGCGCAAGATGACGAAGCAGGGCAACGCCTGGGCGATCGCCACCGTCGAGGACCTCGCGGGCTCCATCGAGTGCATGTTCTTCCCGGCGACGTACCAACTGGTGTCGACCCAACTCGTCGAGGACGCGGTCGTCTTCGTCAAGGGACGCCTCGACAAGCGCGAGGACGTGCCGCGCCTCGTCGCGATGGAACTTCAGGTCCCGGACCTGTCGAACGCCGGCACCAACGCGCCGGTGATCCTCACCATCCCCGCGGTGAAGGTCACCCCGCCGATGGTGAGCCGCCTCGGCGAGATCCTCAGCCACCACAAGGGCGACAGCGAGGTGCGCATCAAGCTCCAGGGCCCGCTCAAGACCACGGTGCTGCGGCTCGACCGACACCGGGTGAAGCCGGATCCGGCGCTCTTCGGTGACCTGAAGGTGCTACTGGGGCCGGCCTGCCTGGCGGGCTGAGAGACGTGAATTGATGTACGCGAGGGGCGCATCCACAACCGGATGCGCCCCTCTGTATGTGCCTGGGCTTCAACAGCCCTTACACCTGGCCTCAGTTGTGGCCGAAGCGCTTCTGGTGCTTACGGGCCACATCCGCGGGGCTGCCCTGGACCTGCGGCATCGGCGACTGCTGCGCCTCTGTCGAGGACCGCTGCGCCTGCTCCTGCGCACGCTCGGCCTGCGAGGAGCGGTCCTGCTGGCCGCCCTGCTTGCGGTTCTTGTTCTTGGCCATGGTGATTGCCTCCTGTGGGGCTCTAGGGGCCAGGGCCGGGACCAGATTCACATAGCCTGACAAGCAGCGCATTTCGTGGAATTACCGTGCGTAATAAGCCCTGTCGGAGAGTGCTTCACCGATCCGCCACGCCGAAGATCGAGTTCGGGCCGTTAACCTCCGCGCCGTCGGGCAGACTCGAAGGAAGCCCGAAGCAAACCTCCCGGAAACCGGAAAGAGGGTGGACCGCGTGGACCGCTGCATCGTCCTGGTGGACGCCGGGTACCTGCTCGGGGCTGCCGCCAGTCTCCTCGCCGGGGAGCCTTCGCGATCCCGGATCACCGTCGACCACGCCGCCCTCATCCAGGGTTTGCGCGAGCGCGCCGAGTCCGACACGGAGCGACCCCTGCTGCGCATCTACTGGTTCGACGGCGCCCCCGACCGCGTACCGCAACCGGAGCACCGCAGGCTGCGCGTGATGCCGCGGGTGACGGTGCGCCTGGGCGCGCTGACCCGTAGCGACGGACGATGGGCGCAGAAGGGCGTCGACGCCGCGATGCACGCCGAGCTCACCGAGCTGGCCCGCAATCGCGCCTGCTCCGACGTGGTCCTGGTGACCGGCGACGGGGATCTGCTGCCGGGCATGATGGCCGCCAAGGAGCACGGGGTCGCCGTACACCTGTGGGCCGTGCAGGCCGCCGACGGCGACTACAACCAGTCCGAGGACCTGGTCGCCGAGGCCGACGAACGCCGTGTGCTCGACCGGACCTGGATCACCAAGGCCGTGCGTGCCAAGGAATTCGGCGGGATCTGCGCGCCGTCGCCCGCGCCGCGCCCCGAGATCGCCGCTATCCTCTCCGCGCCGTTGCCCGACTCGGCGCTCGGTGCCGCCACCGAGCGGACCGCCCCGGAGGCGGAGCACGGCCCGGCGGCCGAATCGCAGAACGGCAGCGAGGAGCGGGTGCCCGCGTCCAAGGGTGTGCCCACGCCGAAGGACCTGGCCGCACTGCGCGCGCCCGGCACGCACACCGCCCAGCAGCCCGCGAGCGCGACCCTGCGGTGGTCGTCGGACAAGGGATGGATCGACCGGCCCGGCGGTGCCACCGAGCCCGCGGACGCCGCCGCGCTGCCGACGCTCGCCCAGCTCACCTCCGCCGAGCAGCGGTGGGCGGACCGCGAGGAGGACATCACCACGGTCGGCGGCGATCCCTACGAGGTGGGGCAGGTCTTCGCCCGCCGCTGGATGGGGCGGCTGACCGACCAGAGTCATCTGCAGAAGCTGTCCACGATGTATCCGCGGGTGCCGCACCGCGTGGACGGGGAGCTGCTGCGCTACGCGGCACGCTTCGGGCTGCTCGCGCACAAGGACGATCAGATCGACGAGCACGATCGGTACGCGATCCGGGCGGGCTTCTGGCGCGAGATCGACGTACGGACGGCGGCGGAACACGCCCCTGCCGGGGAATGAGCCGGAGTCCTGGGCTTGCGTGTGCGTCCGGGTTCGCTGGTGGTGGGGGGTGGGGCGCGGTCCCGGATGGCCCGCGGCGGGGGCGGGACGAGGCCCCGGGCGTATAACGGGGCATCGGACCCCGTAGGCTCGTCCTTCGTGAGTACGCGCACGGCACAGGCAGCCCACAACAGGCACGGGGGCGATGTCGTGTGCGCGGTGCGCTCTCTGACCAAGACCTATCCGGCCGTGCGCGGACGCCGCGGCGCCCCCGGCACGCCTGAGGTACGGGCCACCGACGGGGTACGTCTGGACATCCGGCGCGGTGAGATCTTCGGGCTGCTCGGGCCCAACGGCGCCGGGAAGTCGACCCTCGTACGGCAGCTGACCGGGCTCATGCGCCCCGACAGCGGCAGCGTCGAGATCCTCGGGCACGACATCGTGCGCCATCCCGAGCGGGCGGCGCGGATCCTCGCGTACCTCGGGCAGGAGTCCACCGCCCTCGACGAGCTGACCGTGTCGCTCGCCGCGGAGACGACCGGGCGGCTGCGCGGCCTCGAGGTCCGCGAGGCGCGGGCCGAGCGGGACGCGGTCCTCGACGAACTCGGCCTCACCCCGCTCGCCGCCCGCCCCCTGAAGAAGCTGTCCGGCGGGCAGCGGCGGCTCGCCTGCCTCGCCGCCGCACTGGTCGGAAAGCGGCCGCTGCTCGTCCTCGACGAGCCCACCACCGGCATGGACCCGGTGGCCCGGCGCGCCGTCTGGGCGGCGATCGACCGGCGCCGGTCCGAGCACGGCGCGACCGTACTGCTGGTCACCCACAACGTCATCGAGGCGGAGACGGTCCTCGACCGGGTCGCCGTCCTCGACCAGGGCCGCGTCATCGCCTGCGACACCCCGGCCGGGCTGAAGGAACAGGTCGCCGGCGAGGTGCGGGTCGACCTGGTCTGGCGCGAGAGGGCTCCGCTCGACGTGCCCGAGGTCGCCGCGCTGCGCCCCCGAGCCGTGGAGTCGGGCCGCCGCTGGACCCTGCGGCTCGCCCCGGAGGAGGCCCGCGCGGTCGTCGCCACGGTCACCGGAGGCGCCGCCTTCGTCGCCCTGGACGACTTCACGCTGGCCACGCCGAGCCTCGAGGACGTCTATCTGGCGCTCGGGGGCAATACGCAGGGGCTGGTGAAGGCGTGAGTGCGCGGCGCGTGGAATCCGTACGGGTGTGTGTGCGGAGGGGGAGGGGCGTCGTGGGCGCTGGGAACTGGACGGCTGCCGGAGCGAAGAGGAGCAGCTCGACGTGAGTGTCGTACCCGCTGAGGTGCTGCCGGGCAGTGCGCTGTCCCTGGCGGAGGGTGTCGGCGACGCGGTGGAACTCGCGCCGCGGGCGCGGCTGTGGCCCTCGCTCGCCGCCGTGTACCGGGCGCAGCTCTCCCGGGCGCGCGTCGCGCGGATCCCGCTGCTGTTCGTGGCCACCTTCCAGTCCGTCGGCATCATGATCATGATGCGGGGCGTGGTGGACGGCGGGGCGGAGGCGCGGGCCGTGGTGGCCGGGGCGTCGGTCCTGGTGGTCGCCTTCGTCGCGCTCAACCTCCTCGCGCAGTACTTCGGACAGCTCCGGGCCAGCGGTGGGCTCGACCACTACGCGACGCTGCCGGTGCCGCCGGCCGCGGTCGTGCTGGGCGCCGCGGGCGCGTACGCGTCCTTCACCGTGCCCGGGACCATCGCCACCGCCGTCTTCGGCTGTGTGCTCTTCGGGCTGCCGATGGCCCACCTGTGGGTGCTCGCCGCGGTGATCCCGCTCGCGGGGGCCGCGCTCGCCGGGCTGGGGGCGGCGTTCGGGCTGCTCGCGCCGCGACCCGAGCTCGCCACGCTGCTGGGGCAGCTGGGGATGTCGGCGGCGCTGCTGCTGGGGGTGCTGCCGGCGGACCGGATGCCGACGGTCGTGCAGTACGGGCGTGATCTGCTGCCCTCGACGTATGGCGTCGAGGCCTTCGCGCGGACCTTCGGCGACCATCCCGACTGGGCCCTCGTCCTCGGTGACCTTGCCGTCTGCGCGGGCGTCGGGGCGGCCTCGCTGGCCGTGGCGACCTGGGCGTACCGCCGGGCGGCCGTCCGGTGACGCGGCTGACAGCCGGGCCTGGCACGATGTCAGAGTGACCGCACCGCTGACTCCGCCTCCGCCGCCGCATGAACAGCCCTCCGACAGCGCCGACGCCTGGCAGGCTCCGCCCGCCGGTGGTGTCGGCGTCGCGGGGATCGCCGGGTACGAACAGGACGGTCCCGGGATGAAGACCGAAGTGCGTGAGGCCGCCGTGATCACGGTGGCGGTGGCGGTCGCGGGGGTGCTGCTGGGTGTGCTGTGGTGGTGGCTGGCGCCGCATGTGCCGTTGGTCGCGGACGACAGCGCGGTGTATCTGAAGGACACCGAGGGCGAGCAGGCCATCGGGGTCGACGGAACGTTCACGCTGCTCGCGCTCGCGTTCGGGGCGGTCAGCGCGGTGGTGGTGTTTCTGGTGCGGCGGCGTGGGGGTGTGCCGTTGGTCGTTGCGCTGGCCGTGGGGGGTGTGCTCGGGTCGGTGCTCGCCTGGCGGGTCGGGATATGGCTCGGGCCCACGCAGGACGTGGTCGCCCATGCCAAGGCGGTGGGGGAAGGGGTTACCTTCTCGGCGCCGTTGAAGCTGGGGGCGAAGGGGGCGTTGTTGGCGTGGTCCCTGGCGGGGCTGGTGGTTCATCTCGGGTTGACCGCGTTGTTCGGGCCGCGGGATCCGGATCCTTACGCGAGTCCGTACGCGGCGCCTCCGGCGGGGTAGGCGGGGTCCAGGGGAGCCCTGGGGATTTCTTCGCCCCCGCCGCCCCTACCCGACCCATCCCCTGGGGGCTCCGCCCCCAGACCCCCGCCAGGGGCGCTGCGCCCCTGGACCCCCGCTGGGGTGGGACCCCGCCCTCGGCCCCGCTCTCGCCCGAAGGGCTCGTCCTCAAACGCCGGACGGGCTGACGGGAGGAGCGAAGGAACGCGGTGTCAGGCCGGTCGGTGGCCGTGGTTCGAGCGGCCCTTCTTGATGCGCCACTTGCGTTTGCGTGTTTTCTTCGACATGCCCTTCGTGCTTAACCGAAGGCAGGGCATCCGTCGAGGGGTCACGCACGGGCGACGGGGGCGCAGACCGCTTCCGTGAGGTTGGCGAGGTCGTCCGGGGCGAGTTCCACCTCGAGGCCGCGGCGGCCCGCCGAGACGCAGATCGTGGCGTGGGCCGCGGCCGACGCGTCCAGCACGGTGGGGAGCTTCTTGCGCTGGCCCAGGGGGGAGATGCCGCCGCGGACGTAGCCCGTGGTGCGTTCGGCGGCCGCCGGGTCCGCCATCGCTGCGCGCTTGCCGCCCACCGCCGTGGCCAGGGCCTTCAGGTCGAGCGAGCCCGCGACGGGGACCACGGCGACCACGAGGGAGCCGTCCACGTCCGCCACCAGGGTCTTGAAGACCCGGTCGGGGGACACGCCCATCGCCTCGGCGGCCTCGTCGCCGTAGGAGGGGTGCGCGGGGTCGTGCTCGTAGGCGTGGACGGTGTACGTGACGCCCGCGGCGGTCAGGGCCACCGTCGCCGGCGTGCCCCCGGGCTGCTGCTTCTTCGACTTCTTCGCCATCTGCCTTCTCGAATGCGTCAGTTGAGACTCGTCGGGCCGCGTGTCAGCTCCGATGCCGGAAGCGACGGCAGATTGCGGATGATCGCCGTCTCCGTGCGCAGCAGTTTCAGTTCCTCGCGGAGGCGGGAGGCCGTGTCGGGAGCCTGGAGCAGCTGTTGCTTCGCCGGGATGTCGAGCATCACGGCGGCGGCGACGAGGTAGGAGACGACGGCCGGGTCGTCCGGCAGGTCGGCGCCGGTGGACAGCGAGCGCTCACGGGCGCCCGCGAGCCGCTTCTGGTACTGGCGGAAGGCCCGCAGCACCCCTTCGGCGAGCGCACCGGCCTCCTCGCCCGGCTCCTCGGGCAGCTCCTCCAGCTCGGCGGTGAGGAATGCGCCCGAGGTGTCCACGGACAGCAGCCGTACGCGTGTGGTGCCCGTCGCCAGTATTTCGAAGCTGCCGTCGGCGCGCTCCCGGATGGTCGCCGCGTCCGCGACGCAGCCCACCTCGTGGAAGGCGGCGAGCGGGTCGTCGCCGAAACCGGCCGCGGGCCCGCGCTGCGGCACGGCCGTCTGGTCCGGCAGGCCGGGTGCGCTGGGTGCGACCTCGTGGCCGTCGCGGATGGCGACGACGGCGAACCGGCGCGGTTCGTCCTCTGGGATCTTCAGCAGATCGCGCATCATGGCGCGATAGCGCTCCTCGAAGATGTTCAGAGGAAGCACGAGCCCCGGGAACAGAACCGTGTTCAGGGGGAAGAGCGGGAGCCGGACGGTGGTCACGACGCGAAAGCCTAATGGTCGCCGGAGCGGGCGCGTCCGCCGTGCTCACTCCGTGGATGCAGGGGGGTGTTCGCAGCGACCTCCAGGCGGACGCCGTCGCGCAGCTCGAGGAACTGGCTCAGCGGGTCGTCGGAGACCCGGTCCCAGGGGAACGAGGTCGCGTAGGGACCGATGAGGCGGAGCTGTTCCAGGGCGTCCGTCCAGCGCTCCAGCCTGATCAGGACGTAGGTGAGGAGGTTGCGGACCTCCGCGGGCCAGGGGTCGGCGGCCGGATACGTCGCGGAGACCGCGATCGCGAGGTCGGCCGCCGCGTCGAGTCGCTCGCGCAGGACCACCGCACCGCCGCCCTCGGTGAGATACGCGAAGGCCGCGCGTACCGGCAGCGCCTGCACCAGGGAGCCCGGCAGCGCGTCCTGGGCGGCCCGCTCGGCGAAGTCGAAGCACTCGCGGTGGGAGCCGTACCAGGCGGCCGACAGGTACTTCAGGGCGGCCACGTGGCAGCCGTAGTGGTGCGGGGAGCGGCGTACCGCCTCGCCCCACAGTTTCTCGAACTCGGTGTGCCCGGCGTTGGTGCCGCGGGCGTGGTCGAGCGCGATCCGCCAGGGCACCGGGTCGCGCGGGTCGCCCTCGGCGGCGGCGCCGATCAGCGGGCCGACCTGGCCCAGCAGCTCGGCGCGGGCGGGCGACCGCCACCAGCGGCGTACCGCCAGCTCGGCCTTGACCAGCAGGGCGTCCGGGTCGTGCGGGGACTCCTCCTGCCACAGCTGGAGCCACTCGTCGCGGGTGCGCGCGAAGGCCGCGAGGCGCATCACGTACCGGTCGCGGTTCTCCCACTCGGCGGCCTCGCGCGTGGTGGCGAGCAGCTTGGCCGCGGCGCCGTAGTCGCCTCGGCCCGCCGCGACGAGGGCCGGCCCGAGCCGCTCGTCGGGGGCGTCCAGCAGTACCTCGTCGTCGGTGGGCAGTCCGGCGGCGAGGCGCGAGGAGTTCCTGGCCATCCGGGCCGTACGGATGAGCGCGCTCAGCAGTGCCATGGTGTCGCCATTGAAAACCGCAGGTCGGAGCTGTGCCAGGGGGTGCGTGGTGAAGCTTTTGTAACCCTCATTTGGTTGTACGTTAAACAGTCAAGGGCAAGTAAAAAAGTGAGCGTTGTTCTGCTCTTGGGGGCTGTAAGTGAAACAGACCGGCCCCTGTGCTCAGCTTCGGCGCAGCATCCGTGTCGCCCCCGCCGCCACCGTCGTCGCCAGGATCCAGCCCAGCAGGATCACCACCGCGGACAGCCACTGCCAGCCGCCGTGCAGCTGCCAGAAGCCCACCTGGCCGAGGTCGATCACCGGCAGCAGCAGGTCGAGGGCGAACAGTGAGGCGCTCCACGGCGGATGCTCGCCGTCCTTGATCGGCGGATGGCTGGAGTGCGCGAACGCGACCGACGTCGCCGCCCAGAGCACCGCCATCCACAGTGCGGCCCGCCCCGGCCGGTATCCGTAGGCGACCGTCCAGTCCTGTGCGTACCCCCACAGCTTGGCCGCGAGCGGCAGGGTCTCGCGGCGGCGGCGCTGCTTGGCGAGCAGCACCTCGCGCGCGTCCTCGTCCTCGCCGGAGTTGCGCAGCACCGTGGCCAGGCGTTCGTAGGGTTCCGGGTTGTACTCGGCGGTCGCCGCCGCCACCCACTCCAGGCGCCGGGTCAGCGGGAACGCGCCCTGCGGCACGAGGTTCTCGTAGCCGAAGCCGCCCATGTGGAGGCGGCCCGGGCCCGGCCAGCTGTCCGCCCGGTCGACCAGATTGACGATCCGCGCGCCGGACAGCACGACCTTGCCGCGCTCGGGATGCTCCCCGAGGAAGCGCAGCTCCGGCGTCTGGACCCGCAGCAGCGACAGCTCGTGGTCGTCGTCGAAGGTGAAGCGGGCCCGCTCGAAGTCGACCGCGTCCCCGAACCGGCCGTCGTCGAGCCGGATCCCGCCCTGGCACTCGAACCGCTGCACCAGCGTGCCGCGAGCCGGAGTCGTGCCGTTGGTCAGCAGCGGATTACCGACGCCTGCGGGGGTCATGTACATCGTGCGGTTGACGGTCAACTGGGGCGCGTTCAGAGCGAGGCGGGTGTACGGATTGCTCAGCTTGCTGCCGCGCAGGCTGAGTGAGACGCCGATGGTGGCACCGCGCAGGCTCAGCTCGCCGTGCGACTCCAGCATCTCGGCCTGCAGATCCTGGCCGACGGTCATGCCGTCGCCGGTGATCGAACGCCCGCGTCGGTCCCGGTAGACCACGGCCTGGTTGAGCAGCAGATCCGTGCCGATGTGCGCGTCGGTCAGCCGTACGCCGTTGTGGAAGCGGCAGCGCGGCAGATGCAGATCGCCCTCGGTGTGCACGCGGGCCGCCTCCAGGCGCGGCACCGAGCAGTTGACCAGGCGTGCGGTCGTGAAGCGGGCCTCCGGAAGCAGGATCTCCTTCTCGAACCGGCAGCCCTTCATCTCGATGTACGGCACCACGGTGCCGCCCGCGAGGTCGAGGACGTCGGTGATCTGTACGCCGGTCAGCTTCAGGGAGGCGACCCGGCCCTGGAGGGCGGGCGGCCCGTCGAGCAGCAGCCAGGCCACGATCCGTGCCCGGACGCTGCGCTCGGGCCCCCATGGATGGCCGCCGTGCGGATCGTCGACGGTCATGTCGCCGCTGCGCAGGTCGTACACGCTGCCGTCGCGGAAGGCCTGCCACATCCCGGCCTCGGTGGCGGTCAATTCGTCCGGCAGGTCCCCGCCGTGGATGCCGGCACCGTCGGTCACGGCACTTCCCTTCCTCCCCAGCTACTCACGGGTTTCATACAACCGTTCATGCCCGCTGTGTGACGGGTCGAACGCTACTGGTGACGGGGATCTTCCGTGGAATCGAAGGTGGCTTGTATCAGTCATTGATACAGGCGTCCGGCGCCTTATCGCGGTCTGAGAGAATTGGGTCTGTGATCTCCCGAATCGACCTGCGCGGCGACGCCCTCCCCGAGGGCTACGCCCTGCGCGACCTGCTGCCCCGAGCCGACTTCGACGTGTCTGCCGCCCTGGAGAAGGTGCGTCCGATCTGCGAGGCCGTGCATCATCGCGGGGACGCGGCACTGATCGACTACGCGGAGAAGTTCGACGGCGTACGGCTGGAGTCCGTACGGGTCCCGGCGCAGGCCGTCAAGGACGCCCTGGAGCAGCTCGACCCGGCCGTGCGCGCGGCCCTGGAGGAATCCATCCGCCGCGCCCGCCTGGTCCACCGTGCCCAGCGCCGCACCACGCACACCACCCAGGTCGTGCCGGGTGGCTCGGTCACCGAGAAGTGGGTGCCGGTCGAGCGCGTGGGCCTGTACGCGCCGGGCGGACGCTCCGTGTACCCGTCGTCCGTGATCATGAACGCGGTCCCGGCGCAGGAGGCCGGAGTCGCCTCCATGGCCCTGGCCTCCCCGCCGCAGAAGGAGTTCGACGGCCTTCCGCACCCGACGATCCTCGCCGCCTGCGCCCTCCTCGGCATCGACGAGGTGTACGCGGTCGGCGGCGCCCAGGCCGTCGCGATGTTCGCGCACGGCACCGAGTCCTGCGCCCCGGCCAACATGGTCACGGGCCCCGGCAACATCTGGGTCGCCGCCGCCAAGCGCTACTTCACCGGCAAGATCGGCATCGACACGGAGGCCGGTCCCACCGAGATCGCGATCCTCGCCGACGAGACCGCCGACCCGGTGCACGTCGCCGCCGACCTGATCAGCCAGGCCGAGCACGACCCACTCGCCGCCGCCGTCCTCGTCACGGACTCCCCTCAGCTCGCGGATGCCGTCGAGAAGGAGCTGGAGCCGCAGGTCGCGGCCACCAAGCACATCGAGGACCGGATCGTCCCGGCGCTGAACGGCAGGCAGTCCGCGATCGTGCTGGTCGAAGGCGTGGACGACGGGTTGCGCGTGGTCGACGCGTACGGCGCCGAGCACCTGGAGATCCAGACGGCGGACGCGGCCGCGGTGGCCGACCGGGTGAAGAACGCGGGCGCGATCTTCGTCGGCCCCTGGGCGCCCGTGTCGCTGGGCGACTACGCGGCGGGCTCCAACCACGTCCTGCCCACCGGCGGCTGCGCCTGCCACTCCTCGGGCCTGTCCGTCCAGTCCTTCCTGCGCGGCATCCACATCGTCGACTACACGAAGGACGCGCTGGCCGACGTGGCACATCACGTGGTGACGCTGGCGGAGGCGGAGGACCTGCCGGCCCACGGCGCGGCGATCAAGGCAAGGTTCGGTTGGAAGGTGCCCACCAAGTGACCATCGAAATCGATGATCTTCCCGTACGGGACGAGCTGCGCGGCAAGTCCCCCTACGGCGCGCCCCAACTCGACGTCCCCGTACGCCTGAACACCAACGAGAACCCGTACCCGCTGCCCGAACCCCTCGTCGAGCGGATCGCCGAGCGTGTGCGCGATGCCGCCCGCAACCTCAACCGCTACCCCGACCGGGACGCGGTCGAGCTGCGTACGGAGCTGGCCAAGTACCTGACGAGGACCGGCAAGCACCGGGTCGGCCTCGAGAACGTCTGGGCGGCGAACGGCTCGAACGAGGTCATCCAGCAGCTGCTGCAGACCTTCGGTGGCCCCGGCCGTACGGCGATCGGCTTCGAGCCGTCGTACTCCATGCACGCGCTCATCGCGCGCGGCACCGGGACCGGCTGGATCTCGGGCCCCCGCGACGAGGACTTCACCATCGACCTCGTCGCCGCCGAGCAGGCCATCGCAGAGAACCGGCCGGACGTCGTCTTCATCACCACCCCCAACAACCCCACGGGCAACGCGGTGCCGCCCGAGACGGTCCTCGCGCTGTACGAGGCCGCGCAGGCCGCCAAGCCCTCCATGGTGATCGTCGACGAGGCCTACATCGAGTTCAGCCATGGCGACTCGCTGCTGCCGCTGCTCGAAGGTCGGCCGAATCTCGTCGTTTCGCGGACCATGTCCAAGGCCTTCGGGGCGGCGGGACTGCGCCTCGGCTATCTCGCCGCGCACCCGGCGGTCGTGGACGCCGTCCAGCTCGTACGGCTGCCGTACCACTTGTCGGCCGTCACCCAGGCGACCGCGCTGGCCGCCCTGGAGCACACCGACACGCTGCTCGGGTACGTGGAGGAGCTGAAGGCCGAGCGGGACCGGCTCGTCACCGAACTGCGTGCGATCGGCTACGAGGTCACCGAGTCCGACGCGAACTTCGTCCAGTTCGGGCGATTCGACGGCAGCAAGGGCTCGCACGAGGCCTGGCAGAAGATCCTCGACCAGGGTGTCCTGGTCCGGGACAACGGCGTACCGGGGTGGCTGCGGGTCAGCGCCGGAACCCCCGCCGAAAACGACGCGTTCCTCGACGCGGTACGTGAACTGAAGAAGGAGCAGAGCGCATGACTCGCGATGGGCGTGTCGGAAGAGTCGAGCGGAGAACCAAGGAGACCTCGGTCCTCGTCGAGATCGATCTCGACGGGTCCGGCAAGGTCGATGTGGCGACGGGCGTCGGCTTCTACGACCACATGCTCGACCAGCTCGGCCGGCACGGTCTGTTCGACCTGACCGTGAAGACCGAGGGCGACCTGCACATCGACTCGCACCACACCATCGAGGACACCGCCCTCGCGCTGGGCGCCGCCTTCAAGCAGGCGCTCGGCGACAAGGTGGGGATCTACCGCTTCGGGAACTGCACGGTCCCGCTGGACGAGTCGCTCGCCCAGGTGACGGTGGACCTGAGCGGCCGCCCGTACCTCGTGCACACCGAGCCCGAGAACATGGCGCCGATGATCGGCGAGTACGACACGACGATGACCCGGCACATCCTGGAGTCCTTCGTCGCCCAGGCCCAGATCGCGCTGCACGTGCACGTGCCCTACGGGCGCAACGCACACCACATCGTGGAGTGCCAGTTCAAGGCCCTGGCCCGGGCGCTGCGGTACGCCTCCGAGCACGACCCGCGCGCCGCCGGGATCCTCCCCTCCACGAAGGGCGCGCTGTGACCGGCCTGTCGAGCATCCTGATCATCGTCGGACTCTTCCTCCTCGGCGGCATCTACTCCTTCGTCAAGCAGAAGATGCCCATGAGCCTCATCGTGCTGCTCTCGTTCGGCGCGACGATGTGTCTCGTCGCGGGCGTCATGAGGCTGGAGGTGTGGAATTGAGCACCCCTAAAAAGGTGGTTGTCTTCGACTACGGCTTCGGGAACGTGCGTTCCGCCGAGCGCGCCCTCGCGCGCGCGGGCGCCGAGGTCGAGATCACGCGCGACTTCGACACGGCGATGAACGCGGACGGGCTGCTGGTCCCGGGCGTCGGTGCCTTCGCCGCCTGCATGCAGGGGCTCAAGGACGCCCGCGGTGACTGGATCATCGGTCGCCGGCTCTCGGGCGGCCGTCCCGTCATGGGCATCTGCGTCGGCATGCAGATCCTGTTCGCGCGCGGCATCGAGCACGGCGTGGAGAGCGAGGGCATGGACGAGTGGCCCGGCAGCGTCGAGCCGCTCCAGGCCGACATCGTGCCCCACATGGGCTGGAACACGGTCGAGGCCCCGGCCGGCTCGCAGCTCTTCGCGGGGCTCGACGCCGACGCGCGCTTCTACTTCGTCCACTCCTACGCCGTCCACGACTGGTCCCTGGAAGTCGCGAACCCGGCGCTGCGCGCACCCCTGGTGACCTGGTCGACGCACGGCAAGCCCTTCGTGGCGGCCGTCGAGAACGGCGCACTGTGGGCCACGCAGTTCCACCCCGAGAAGTCCGGCGACGCCGGAGCCCAGCTCCTCACCAACTGGATCGGAACCCTGTGAGCAAGCTCGAACTCCTTCCCGCCGTCGACGTCCGCGACGGCCAGGCCGTCCGCCTCGTGCACGGCGAGTCCGGGACGGAAACTTCTTACGGCTCCCCCCTCGAGGCCGCCCTCGCCTGGCAGGGCGCGGGCGCCGAGTGGCTGCACCTCGTCGACCTGGACGCCGCGTTCGGCACCGGCGACAACCGCGCGCTGATCGCCGAGGTCGCAGGGGCGATGGACATCAAGGTCGAGCTGTCCGGCGGCATCCGCGACGACGAGACCCTGGCCGCCGCGCTCGCCACCGGCTGCACCCGGGTGAACCTGGGCACCGCCGCTCTGGAGACCCCGGAGTGGGTCGCCAAGGTCATCGCCGAGCACGGCGACAAGATCGCGGTCGGTCTCGACGTACGCGGCACGACACTGCGCGGTCGCGGCTGGACCCGCGACGGCGGCGACCTCTACGAGACGCTGGAGCGCCTCAACTCCGAGGGCTGCGCGCGGTATGTGGTGACGGACATCGCGAAGGACGGCACGCTGCAGGGCCCGAACCTGGAGCTGCTGCGCACTGTGTGCGCCGCGACGGACCGCCCGGTGGTGGCCTCCGGCGGTGTGTCCTCCCTGGACGACCTGCGTGCCATCGCCGAGCTGGTGCCCCTCGGCGTCGAGGGCTCCATCGTCGGAAAGGCCCTGTACGCGAAGGCGTTCACGCTGGAAGAGGCCCTGGAGGCGGTAGCCAAGTGAGCGATGTGCGACGCGTCTCGACCGGCGCTCCCTGGGAGGATGCCTTCGGCTACTCCCGCGCGGTGGAGCTGCCCAACGGCCTGGTGCTGGTGGCCGGCTGCACCTCCGTGATCGACGGAGCGATCGTCGGCGGTGACCCGTACGAGCAGGCGGTGAACTCCTTCAACGTCGCGTTCGCGGCCCTGAAGGAGCTCGGCCTCGGCCGCGACGACGTGGTCCGTACGCGCATGTACATCACCCACGCCCGGGATGTGGAGGAGGTCGGCCGCGCCCACAAGGAGCTGTTCGACACCGTCCGCCCCGCCGCATCCATGATCATCGTCTCCGGCTTCGTGGACCCGCGTCTGGTCGTCGAGGTCGAGGTGGAGGCGTACCGAGAGGCACCGCAGTCATGACCCTCGCCGTCCGAGTCATCCCCTGCCTGGACGTGGACAACGGCCGGGTCGTCAAGGGCGTCAACTTCCAGAACCTGCGCGACGCGGGCGACCCCGTCGAGATGGCCAAGGTGTACGACGCCGAGGGCGCCGACGAGTTGACGTTCCTGGACATCACCGCGTCCTCCGGCAACCGCGAGACCACGTACGACGTGGTGCGGCGCACCGCCGAGCAGGTCTTCATCCCGCTGACCGTGGGCGGCGGCGTGCGCACCGCCGAGGACGTCGACAAGCTGCTGCGGGCCGGCGCCGACAAGGTCGGCGTCAACACGGCGGCCATCGCCCGGCCCGAGCTGATTCGCGAGATCGCCGAGCGGTTCGGGCGGCAGGTGCTGGTGCTGTCCGTGGACGCGCGCCGGACCGAGAGCGGGTCCTTCGAGGTCACCACCCACGGCGGGCGCAAGGGCACCGGTATCGACGCCGTCGAGTGGGCCCATCGGGCCGCCGAGCTGGGCGCGGGCGAGATCCTGCTCAACTCCATGGACGCGGACGGCACGAAGGACGGCTACGACATCGAGATGATCGAGGCCGTACGCAAGCACGTGACCGTGCCGCTGATCGCCAGCGGCGGCGCGGGGCGGCTCGCCGACTTCCCGCCCGCCGTCGCCGCGGGCGCGGACGCCGTGCTCGCCGCGTCCGTCTTCCACTTCGGGGATCTGCGGATCGGCGAGGTGAAGGAGACGCTGCGGGGCGCGGGGCATCCCGTGCGCTGACGCCACACGGCTGTGAGCCCCGGTCACCTGGTGGCCGGGGCTCGGCTTTGACGGGACAGGAAAGAAAAGTTGCGCAACTTATATTGTGCAATTTTTCTTTCCTATCTAGCCTGGAGCGCATGACGGCCAAGGGGAACCACCCCATCACGGACATCGGCACGCTCAAGGCGCTCGCCCACCCGCTGCGGATGAAGCTGTACCGAGCGCTGTGCGTGGCGCGCGTGGCCACCGCCTCGCAGCTCGCCGACCAGGTCGACGAGGCCGTCTCCCTGGTCAGCTACCACCTGCGCAAGCTCGCCGAGCACGGGCTGATCGAGGAGGCGCAGCCGCAGAGCGGGGACGGCCGGGAGCGCTGGTGGCAGCCGTCATCGGAGGGCGTCAGCATCAAGGACAAGGACTTCCGGGACGCGCCCGAGAGGGCGGCGGCGCACCTGGCGGCCACCCGCCTCTTCCACGAGCAGCGCAGCGACATGTACCGGCGCTACCTCGACGAGCGTCCCTTCTGGGGCCCTGAGTGGAACTCCGCTGCCCCCGACAACGAGTCCCTGCTGCGCCTGACCCCCGCCGAACTGACCGAGCTCGGCAAGGAGCTGCTCGCCCTTGCCAAGAAGTACGACGAGATGGGCCGCGCCGCCGAGGCCACCGGCGACACCGAAGGGCGCGAGAACGTCGCGCTGCACGTGTACGGCTTCCCCTTCCGCCCCTGAGAGGACGCGCCCCGTGACCGCGACCGTCATTCCCCCGGCCCCGCAGCCCGTTGCGGACAGACCCGCCCACCGCGACGGCAACGTCCTGCGCTGGCTCGGCGCCTACACCTCGTCGATGATCGGCGACAACGTCTACTACATCGCGTTGTCCTGGGCCGCGGTCCAGGCCGGAACACCCTCGCAGGCCGGAATGGTCATGGCCGTGAGCGCCGTGCCGCGGGCCCTGCTGATGCTGGGCGGGGGCGTGGTCGCCGACCGCTTCGGGCCGCGCAAGGTCGTCATCGGCAGCGACGCCGTGCGCTGCGCGGCCGTCCTCGCGGCGGCCGCGCTGCTGTTCGCGGCCAGTCCGGGGCTGTGGCTGCTGGCCTTGCTCGCCGTCGTCTTCGGCACCGTCGACGCCGTCTTCATGCCCGCCGTGGGCGCCCTCCCGGCCCGCGTCACCGGCCGCAGCCAGCTCGCCCGGGTCCAGGGCATGCGGGGCCTCGCGATCCGCTTCGCCAACGTGGTGGGCGCCCCGCTCGGCGGCCTCGGCGTGGCGCTCGGCGGCGCGGCGGCGGCCTTCGGCCTCGCGGGGATGCTGATCGCCGTGTCGGTGCCGTTGCTGATCTCCGTACGGATGAAGGAACTGCCCGCCGACGACGCCGACGACGCCCACGACTCCCGCGGCGAGGTCGCTGAGCGCACTCCTTGGCGGGACCTCCGGGACGGGCTGCGCTACATCCGCCGTCACCCCGTCCTAGCCCCGCTCATCGCCGCCATCGCCCTCGGCGACCTCGGGTTCGTCGGACCGCTCAACGTGGGCCTGACCCTGCTGGCCGACCGGCGCGGCTGGGGCGCCTCCGGCATGGGCTGGGTGCTCGCCGGGTTCGGGATCGGCGCGGGGGCCGCCGCGCTGCTGCTGACCGTGCGCGGCCGGCTGCCGCACGCCGGACGCGTGGCAGCCGTCGCGATCCTGACGAGCTCGGTCGCGATCGGCGCCCTCGCCTACGTACCGAGTGTCGCCGCGGCCGTCGGTGTCGCCCTCCTCGTCGGGCTGCTCGCCGGACTCAGCGGAGCCCTGTGCGGCGCCCTGCTGCAGACCCAGGCGGACCCCGCCTACCTGGGCCGGGTCAGCGCCGTCGCCGGCCTCGTCAGCCTCGGCCTCGCCCCGCTGAGCATGCCGCTGACCGCCGCCGCGATCGGCTGGTGGGGCACCGGCCCGGTCTTCGTCACCAGCGCCGCGGTCTGCGGCCTCGGCGGGATCCTCGTGCTGTGCTTCCGGGACCTGCGCCGCGCCGAGCTGCCCCGTTGAGAAGGCCGCTCAGAGCCCGAGCTGCTTCGTCTCGTGCAGCTTCGCGATCGCGTCCTTGTCGCCCACCAGCTCGACATCGGCCACCTGCTGCCGTCCATAGGCGAACATCAGCAGCTCCGAGGGCTCGCCGGTCACCGTCACGACCGGTGTGCCCTTGTGCGCGACCACCGTCTGGCCGTCCGGGCGGCGCAGCACCAGGCCGGTCGGGGCGCCACGACCGGTCAGGCGGGCCGAGCGCTCCAACAGGGACCACAGGGCGTTCTGGAAGACCGGGTCCAGCTCGCGCGGCGTCCAGTCCGGCTGCGCGCGCCGTACGTCCTCGGTGTGGACATAGAACTCGATCGTGTTCGACGCCTCGTCGATCTGCTTCACCGAGAACGGCGAGAAGCGCGGCGGCCCCGTACGGATCAGCAGGATCAGCTCCTCGTACGGCTTCTCGGCGAACTCCGTCTGCACCCGCTCCAGACGCGGCGCGAGCTGCTTGATCAGAATCCCGCCCGCGGCGTCCGCGCGGCGCTCGCGCACCACCACGTGCGCGGCGAGGTCACGGGTGTTCCAGCCCTCGCAGAGGGTGGGGGCCTCAGGGCCCAGCGCCTCCAACAGGTCGGCGAGGAGAAGTCGTTCACGCTTCGCATGGGTCGACATGTCAGCAAGCCTACGACCGGTCCCGGACGCAGCCCAGTGGACATCGGCGGGCAGGGGGCGCGGTCCGGCCTGTGGACAACCGCCGGGCGCGTCCTTGCGGCGCGGCACAATGGTCCGCATGACCAGCACGCCCCCGCCCAGCAGGCCCACCGGCCTTGACCCCGAGATCGCCGCACGCCTCAAGCGCAGCGCCGACGGGCTCGTCCCCGCCATCGCCCAGCAGTACGACACCGGTGAAGTGCTGATGCTCGGCTGGATGGATGACGAGGCGCTGCATCGCACCCTCACCACGGGCCGCTGCACCTACTGGTCCCGCAGCCGCCAGGAGTACTGGGTGAAGGGCGACACCTCCGGCCACTTCCAGCACGTGAAGTCCGTCGCCCTCGACTGCGACGCCGACACCGTCCTCGTCAAGGTCGACCAGGTCGGCGCCGCCTGCCACACCGGTGCCCGCACCTGTTTCGACGCCGACGTCCTGCTCAAGGACGCCGATTCGGGCGTACCGCCGCTGGGTCAGTAAGGTCAGCCGCCATGGACCTCGAGACGTTCCGCAAGCTGGCCACCGACCGCCGCGTGATCCCCGTCAGCCGCAAGCTCCTCGCGGACGGCGACACGCCGGTCGCGCTGTACCGCAAGCTGGCCGCCGAGCGCCCCGGCACCTTCCTCCTGGAATCCGCCGAGAACGGCCGCTCCTGGTCTCGTTACTCCTTCGTGGGTGTCCGCTCGTCCGCCACTCTCACCGAACGCGACGGACAGGCCCACTGGCTCGGCACACCGCCCGTCGGCGTCCCCGTCGACGGCGACCCGCTCGCCGCCCTGCGCGCCACCATCGAGGCGCTGCACACGCCCCACGGAGAGGGCCTGCCGCCGTTCACCGGCGGCATGGTCGGCTATCTCGGCTACGACATCGTGCGCCGCCTGGAGAAGATCGGCCCCGGCGAGCGGGACGACCTGAAGCTGCCCGAGCTGACCATGCTGCTCACCAGCGACCTGGCCGTCATGGACCACTGGGACGGCTCGGTCCAGCTGATCGCCAACGCGATCAACCACAACGACCTCGACACGGGCGTCGACGAGGCGTACGCCGACGCCGTCGCGCGCCTCGACGCCATGGAGGCCGACCTCTCGCGCGCCGTCTCGCAGCCGCCCGCTGCGCTCCCCCCGTCCGCGCTCCCCGAGTACACGGCCCTGTGGGGCGGACCGGACTTCCGGGACGCCGTCGAGGACGTCAAGGAGCGCATCCGGGCCGGCGAGGCCTTCCAGGTCGTCCCCTCCCAGCGCTTCGAGACGCCGTGCACGGCAAGCGCGCTGGACGTCTACCGGGTCCTCAGGGCGACCAACCCCTCCCCGTACATGTACCTCTTCCGCTTCGAGGGCTTCGACGTCGTCGGCTCGTCCCCGGAGGCCCTGGTCAAGGTCGAGGACGGGCAGGCGATGGTGCACCCCATCGCGGGCACCCGGCCGCGCGGCGCCACCGTCCAGGAGGACCAGGCCCTCGCCGACGAACTCATCGCCGACCCCAAGGAGCGGGCCGAGCACCTGATGCTCGTCGACCTGGGACGCAATGACCTCGGACGGGTCTGCGAGCCGGGCTCCGTCGAGGTCGTCGACTTCATGTCCATCGAGCGGTACTCGCACGTGATGCACATCGTGTCGACCGTGACCGGACGGGTCGCGGCGGGCCGTACGGCCTTCGACGTGCTGACGGCCTGCTTCCCGGCCGGCACCCTCTCCGGAGCTCCCAAGCCGCGCGCGATGCAGATCATCGACGAGCTCGAGCCGTCCAGGCGCGGGCTGTACGGCGGCTGCGTGGGCTATCTGGACTTCGCGGGCGACTCCGACACCGCCATCGCCATCCGTACGGCCCTGCTGCGCGACGGCACCGCGTACGTCCAGGCCGGCGCCGGAATCGTCGCCGACTCCGACCCCGTCGCGGAGGACCACGAGTGCCGCAACAAGGCGGCTGCGGTGCTGCGCGCGGTGCACACGGCGAACCGGCTGGCTGGATGACCTGCGGGACTTGTCGGTAACCGGATGATTACGCTACGTTCGTTGTCCCACGTGGGAGTCCTTGAAGGCACAACTCCGGCATGCCGGTGGACCCGGTTTCGTACGGGACGTCGAACACGTAGGCGCGGGGTGCAGTCAATCACCCCTGTTCCACGACTGTGGAGCTGGACGCAAGCGTCTCGTCACGCCCAGTGGCGCCCGTTGTGCAAGCCCGGTGTCTCGACGCCGAGCGGTTGACGCGATAGTGGAGTACATGACTGCTGTACCGCACCCTCGCTCGAAAGCGGCCGGACCCGACCGGTCCGGCCGCCGCAGCCTCGCCGTCGCCCTGCTCGGCGGCGCCCTCGGCGCGGCCGTGGCGCTGCTGTCCACCCGGCAGAGCTGGTCGGAGGGCACCGCGACGGTGGCCGGCGGCGACTTCCCGCTGACCGCCAGCGGCAGCGACGTCACGGGCGTACCCGCGGCGCTCGCCATAGTGGGCCTCGCCGCGCTCGTCGCCGTGTTCGCCGTCCGCCGCTCCGGGCGCTTCCTGGTCTCCGCGCTGCTCGCGCTCTCCGGCGCCGGCACGGTCGTCGCGGCGGTGCTCGGCGCCGGTGACAGCTCCGCCCTCGACGAGAAGGCCGCGGCGGCCTCCGGCGACACCGCCTCCACCGCGGACGCCCTCAGCCACACCGCCTGGCCGTACGTCGCCGCGGTGGGCGGGGCGCTCATCCTCCTCGCCGGGCTCCTCGCGCTGCGCTACGGACGGCTGTGGCCCACCTTGTCCGGCCGCTACGAGCGCGACGGGACGCCCCGGCCGCGCAAGGCCAAGCCCGTCGACCCCGACCGGCCCGAGGACATCTGGAAGGCGCTCGACCGCGGCGAGGACCCGACGGGCCCCGACCCGGCCGGGACTTAGGTCCCGGTGGCCGCGGGGACTTGAGCCCCGGGCCTTTCGTCGTGACTTGGCCGAACCGACGTGCGAGGGGAGACCCCGCGCTCACGGCAGGGGCGCGGGTACGGGACAATGGACGCTGAGCGTCCGACTCACACACGCAAACAGCAACGAGGAGCAAGTCATGGCGGGCAGCAGCCACGGCCACACCCCGGCCGCCTGGACCGGTGTCATCATCGCCTTCATCGGTTTCTGCGTATCGGGTGCCTTCATGGTGATGGCCGACCCGCTGGGCTTCTGGGCCGGCATGGTCATCGTCGGCCTCGGCGGTGTCGTCGGCATGGCCATGCGGGCGGCGGGCCTGGGCCAGCCGAAGGCCGCGACGGCGACCGCGCACCCGGTCCCCGAGGCCGTGGCCGTGGGCGCCGAGAGCTGACCCGTACGACCCGCAAGGCTTCTCGAGAGGCGGTCCCGGCTTCTGCCGGGGCCGCCTCTCGCACGTCCGCGGCGAAGCGCCGTACACGGCGAAGCGCCGTACAGGCGAGCGTCACGCGCGCGTGCGGGGCAGAATGCGTCAGGTGAACGCCGAAACCCAGAGGGTGACGCCCCGCGGCCCGGAGGCGGGACCTGCCGTCGGGCTTCCCGAGAGGGCCGGGGCCGTCGGGCGCGGTGCTGTGCTGCGGCGGCTCGTCGTCCCCGCAGGGGTCCTCGCGGCCGTCGTCGGCGCCTTCGCCTATGTCGGGGCCGTGGACCCCAACGAGCCCGGGCACTACCCCGTCTGCCCCCTCCTGCGCTACACGGGCCTGTACTGCCCCGGCTGCGGCGGCCTGCGCGGGGCGCACGCCCTCCTGCACGGAGACCTCGCGACGGCGCTCACGAACAACGCGCTCGCCGTCCTGGGATATCTGGTCTTCGCGGCGGTGTGGACCGTCTGGGCGGTCCGGTCGATGCGCGGGCGCCCGGTACGGATCGAACTGGGGCCCGTGCACCTGTGGACCGCCGGCGCGTTGCTGCTGGCCTTCACGGTTGTCCGGAACCTGCCGTTCGGTGGCTGGCTGCGCCCTTGATCAAATGGCAAATGTCCAGGTAGTGGGACCGGCGTCAACCGGATGCGCGGGCTACGCCGTCCTGCGGATACCATCAGAGTGACCCATCAGAACCGCCGGGACGGCGCTTAGGGTCGAACAGCTCAACCGCTTCAACAGTCCACCGTCAGGGAAGGGGGCCGCTCGCGTGAGTGTGCTCGACGAGATCATCGACGGAGTCCGTGCCGACCTCGCGGAACGGCAGGCGCGCGTCAGCCTCGACGAGCTCAAGGAGCGCGCGGCGAAGGCTCCTGCTGCCAAGGACGGACTGGCCGCCCTGCGCGGTGACGGCGTCAAGGTCATCTGCGAGGTCAAGCGGTCCAGCCCGTCCAAGGGCGCGCTCGCCGCGATCGCCGACCCTGCCGCGCTCGCCGCGGACTACGAAGCCGGTGGCGCGGCCGTCATCTCGGTCCTCACCGAGGAGCGGCGCTTCGGCGGCTCGCTGGCCGACCTGGAGGCCGTTCGCGCCCGCGTGGACATCCCGGTGCTGCGCAAGGACTTCATCGTCACGTCGTACCAGCTGTGGGAGGCCCGTGCGTACGGCGCCGACCTCGCGCTGCTGATCGTGGCCGCCCTCGAGCAGCCCGCCCTGGAGTCCCTCATCGAGCGCGCCGAGTCCATCGGGCTCACGCCGCTCGTCGAGGTGCACGACGAGGACGAGGCCGAGCGGGCGGTGGACGCCGGCGCCAAGGTGATCGGTATCAACGCGCGCAACCTGAAGGACCTCAAGGTGGACCGCTCCACCTTCGACCGGGTCGCCCCCGAGATCCCGGCCGGCCTCATCAAGGTCGCCGAATCGGGTGTCCGCGGGCCGCACGACCTCATCGCGTACGCCAACGCCGGCGCCGACGCGGTCCTGGTGGGCGAGTCCCTCGTCACCGGCCGCGACCCGAAGACGGCGGTCGCCGACCTCGTCGCGGCCGGGGCCCACCCCGCGCTGCGGCACGGACGGGGCTGACACCCCGGTGACCGCGCCGACCCACGCTCCCGCCGTTTCCCGCACGGGCCCGCGCCCGGACGGCGACGCGGCGTGCGTGCGGTCGGCCGCGCCGGACTCGGACGGTGCGGACTCGTCCGCGGGCCAGGAAGGCTTGTGCGCCGGGCGCCCCTGCGTGCGATTCGCCGCTCCGCTCCCGGCCGCTTCGGCAGCCCGGAATCCCTACGCCCGCCTCGCTCGCGGCTGTCGTCCGCGCGGCTGCCGGGCGCCCGCACGACGGGTGCACGGGCGCCGGGTCCGCTACGTCATCGGCGATGAGCCGGGTCAGGTCAACGGCATGCGATGGCGCGGTGGCGTACGCGCGCTCGCGCCGTCCCCGGCCGACGCCACCCTGCGGGTGGGCTGACCGGGGTCCGGCACCGCCGGGCCTTCGGCGGGACTGTCGCCGGTCGTCATGACCGGATGATCCCGGCTCCTGGCTCCATGCTCCCGGCCGTTGCGCTCGGGCTTCGTCCGGTTCCCGATAATGGGTGGGTCCGGGGCAGGTTCGGCACCGTCGTCGGGGGCTGGCTGCTCGCCGCCTCCTGCTGAACCCTCCGCCGCTCATGGCCGAGGGCGATCGGCCGGCCGCCGGAGGCGCGACGCGTGTGTACGTACGTGGCTCATGTGACCCCATGTCCGATCTGTAACCGGGGCTGTCGCCCCTGCGAGGTAACCGCATGCCCAGCGAGTTCTTCATTCCCGACCCGGAGGGTCAAGTTCCCAGCGCCGAGGGGTACTTCGGCGCGTTCGGCGGCAAGTTCATCCCGGAGGCACTGGTCGCCGCCGTGGACGAGGTCGCCGTCGAGTACGACAAGGCGAAGGCGGACCCCGAGTTCGCGCGTGAACTCGACGACCTGCTCGTCCACTACACGGGGCGCCCGAGCGCACTGACCGAGGTGCCGCGGTTCGCCGAACACGCCGGTGGCGCCCGCGTGTTCCTCAAGCGCGAGGACCTCAACCACACCGGGTCCCACAAGATCAACAACGTGCTCGGGCAGGCCCTCCTCACCAGGCGGATGGGCAAGACGCGTGTCATCGCCGAGACCGGCGCCGGGCAGCACGGCGTCGCGACCGCCACCGCCTGCGCGCTGTTCGGCCTCGAATGCACCATCTACATGGGCGAGATCGACACCCAGCGGCAGGCCCTGAACGTCGCCCGCATGCGCATGCTCGGCGCCGAGGTCATCGCCGTGAAGTCCGGTTCCCGGACGCTGAAGGACGCCATCAACGAGGCCTTCCGCGACTGGGTCGCCAACGTCGATCACACCCACTACCTCTTCGGGACCGTCGCCGGGCCCCACCCCTTCCCCGCCATGGTGCGCGACTTCCACCGCGTCATCGGGGTCGAGGCGCGGCGGCAGATCCTGGAGCGCGCCGGACGGCTTCCCGACGCCGCCATCGCCTGTGTCGGCGGCGGCTCCAACGCCATCGGGCTCTTCCATGCCTTCATCCCGGACGCGGACGTGCGCCTCATCGGCTGCGAGCCGGCCGGGCACGGCGTCGAGACCGGGGAACACGCGGCCACGCTGACGGCGGGTGAGCCGGGCATTCTGCACGGGTCGCGGTCGTACGTCCTGCAGGACGAGGAGGGGCAGATCACCGAGCCCTACTCGATCTCGGCCGGACTCGACTACCCGGGCATCGGGCCCGAGCACTCCTACCTCAAGGACAGCGGCCGCGGCGAGTACCGCGCGGTCACCGACGACGCGGCCATGCAGGCTCTGCGCCTGCTCTCCCGCACCGAGGGCATCATCCCGGCGATCGAGAGTGCCCACGCGCTCGCAGGGGCCCTGGAGGTCGGCAAGGAGCTGGGCAAGGACGGGCTGATCGTCATCAACCTGTCCGGCCGCGGCGACAAGGACATGGACACGGCCGCCCGCTACTTCGGCCTGTACGACACCGGTGCCGACGCCGTCGTCGCCGCGGACGCCGCCGGCGAGAACGCAGAGATCGAGGGGGACGCGAAGTGAGTGGCAACATCCGGCTGTTGAGCGACACCCTCGCCGCGGCGAAGGCGGAAGGGCGGTCCGCTCTCATCGCGTACCTCCCGGCCGGCTTCCCGACCGTCGACGGCGGCATCGCGGCCATCAAGGCCGTCTTCGACGGCGGCGCGGACATCGTCGAG
Source organism: Streptomyces sp. SD15 (assembly GCF_054462255.1). NCBI lineage: Bacteria > Bacillati > Actinomycetota > Actinomycetes > Kitasatosporales > Streptomycetaceae > Streptomyces > Streptomyces sp. SD15. Next base: position 244,065 of record NZ_JBTLMO010000006.1, read on the forward strand.
GTGGGGCTGCCGCACAGCGACCCCGTCCTCGACGGCCCCGTCATCCAGACCGCGGACGACATCGCCCTGCGGGGCGGCGTCAAGATCGCCGACGTCATGCGTACGGTCCGTGAGGCCCACCAGGCAACCGGCAAGCCCGTACTCGTGATGACGTACTGGAATCCGATCGACCGCTACGGCGTCGAGCGCTTCACCGCGGAGCTCGCGGAAGCGGGCGGGGCCGGGTGCATCCTGCCCGACCTGCCCGTGCAGGAGTCGGCGCTGTGGAGGGAGCACGCCGAGAAGCACGGTCTCGCGACCGTCTTCGTCGTCGCGCCCAGCAGCAAGGACGCCCGGCTCGCCGACATCACCGCGGCGGGCTCCGGCTTCGTCTACGCGGCCTCGCTGATGGGCGTCACCGGCACGAGGGAGTCGGTCGGCGCGCAGGCGCAGGACCTGGTGCGGCGCACCAAGGCCACCACCGAGCTGCCCGTCTGTGTCGGCCTCGGCGTCTCCAACGCGACGCAGGCCGCCGAGGTGGCCGGCTTCGCCGACGGCGTGATCGTCGGCTCGGCCTTCGTGAAGCGGATGCTGGACGCGCCGGACGAGGCGGCGGGCCTGGACGCCGTACGGGTGCTCGCGGGCGACCTCGCGAAGGGCGTGCGCGGAACGGCGTAGCGCGGAGGCTGCGTAGCCGCGTAACGGAGTGGGTGCGTAACGGACAATCCGCTCACTCGTACGGGTGGACCTGGGACCGGGGAGGCGCGCTGCGCCTCCCCGGTTCGTTCTGCCGGGTGTGAGCGAGAAGAACCGTGAGGGAAAGCGCACCGCCCGCGAGCGGCTGGCGGTCGAGCGAGAGAAGCACAAGGCCTCGGAGAAGCGTCGCCGGGCGTTGATCGTGGGCGCGTCGGTGGTCTGCGTCCTGGGTCTCGCCGCGGTGGTGGGGGTGATGGCCGCCAACGCAGGCAAGGAGAAGAGTGACGCCTCGGGCCCGGTCGCGGCGCCCTCGGGGGCGACCGGGAAGGACGGCCTCGCGATCCCCGTGGGCAAGGACAGCGCCAAGTCGACCCTCACGGTCTGGGAGGACTTCCGCTGCCCGGCGTGCCAGATCTTCGAGACCAGATACCGCTCGACGATCCAGGAGCTGGTCGACGCCGGTCAGCTGAAGGTCGAATACCACCTCGTCACGCTGATCGACGGGAGAATGAGCGGCAGCGGCTCCCGCAACGCTGCCAACGCGGCGGCCTGCGCCCAGGACGCCGGGAAGTTCACCGCGTACCACGACGTCCTGTTCGAGAACCAGCCCGAGGAATCGGACGACGCCTTCGCGGACAACAGCAAGCTCATCGAGCTGGCGGGCAAGGTCGACGGCCTGGACACCCCGGCCTTCCGGAAGTGCGTCAACGACGGTACGCACAACAGCTGGGTCGTGAAGTCGAACGAGGCTTTCCAGACCGGCGGTTTCACGGGCACACCGACCGTGCTGCTGGGCGGCAAGAACATCAACGAGGACCAGACGATGACCCCGGCCAAGCTGAAGCAGATGGTGGAGGCGGAGAACAAGGGCTGAGCCCTTCGTCGGCCCCTGTGCCCCCGGCCGGCCCCGCGCGGGCCGGGGGCACACGTCCGTCATGGGCCTGAGTGACGCCCTGTCGGGGGCCCGGGAGGACCGCCTGACGTGGCCTCGGGGTGATCGCCTGTTATGGACCCGTTGCCGGGCTGCTTGCCGTGGGTCCCGTCCGGCACGGTAGCGTCGACCCTGCCATGGAACTTGCCTACATTCCCAGCCCGTCGCGCGGTGTGCTGAACCTCGGCCCCATTCCGCTCCGCGGCTACGCGTTCTGCATCATCATCGGCGTCTTCGTAGCCGTCTGGCTCGGCAACAGGCGCTGGATCGCCCGAGGAGGGCGGGCCGGCACCGTGGCCGACATCGCGGTGTGGGCCGTGCCGTTCGGCCTCGTCGGCGGGCGGCTCTACCACGTGATCACGGACTACGAGCTGTACTTCAGCGAGGGCCGTGACTGGGTGGACGCCTTCAAGGTGTGGGAGGGCGGCCTCGGCATCTGGGGCGCGATCGCGCTGGGTGCGGTGGGCGCGTGGATCGGCTGTCGCCGGCGCGGCATCCCGCTCCCCGCCTGGGCCGACGCCCTCGCGCCCGGCATCGTCTTCGCGCAGGCCATCGGGCGCTGGGGCAACTGGTTCAACCAGGAGCTGTACGGCAAGGCGACGGACCTGCCCTGGGCGTTGCACATCACGTCCGCGACGGACGGGCGGGTGCCGGGTTACTACCACCCGACGTTCCTGTACGAGTCCCTGTGGTGCATCGGCGTCGGCTTCCTCGTCATCTGGGCGGACCGCCGCTTCACGCTGGGTCACGGGCGGGCGTTCGCGCTGTACGTCGCGGCGTACTGCGTGGGGCGCTTCTGGATCGAGTACCTGCGCGTCGATGACGCCCACCACATCCTGGGCCTGCGTCTCAACAACTGGACCGCGATGGTGGTGTTCCTCCTCGCGGTGATCTACATCGTGATGTCGGCGCGGCTGCGGCCCGGGCGCGAGGAGGTCGTCGAGCCCGGGGCGGACGCCTCCGGCGAGGGTGACGCCGAGTCCGAAGGTGACGCCGTCGAGCTGGACAAGAAGCTCGACAAGAAGCTCGACAAGAAGCTCGACGAGAAGACGGACGAGAAGGACGAGAAGGCGGGCGAGAAAACGGACGCCGTGCCCGACGAGGCCACGAAGGACGAGGCCGAGTCGGCGAAGAAGGGCTGAGTTCTTCCGTACTGAGTTCTTTCGGTTCTGAGTTCTTCCGGTGCCTCGAAGGGGGCGCCGCGTCCGAGGATGCGGCGCCCCCTTCGACGCACCCGTGCCTACCGCGTCAGGACGTTGCGGCGTGCCAGCGTCAGTGTGCGGTGGGCGCCGGCCACGATCGCCGCGTCCACGAAGCGGCCGTCGGGGAGGGCCTGGGCGCCCGGTTCGGCGGTGGCCGCGTTGACGACCGCCTGGGCGGCCTCGACTTCGGCCGGGGTCGGGAGATAGGCACGTTCGATCACCGGAAGCTGACGGGGGTGGATGGCCGCGCGGCCGAGGAAGCCCAGGGCGCGGCCATGGGCGCAGGAGGCGGTCAGGCCTTCGAGGTCGCGGATGTCCGGGTAGACCGACTGAGCGGGCGGCGCCAGCTGGGCGGCCCGGGCGGCGACCACGACGCGGGCGCGCGCCCAGTCCAGGCCCGCGTCCTCCCGTACGCCCAGGTCGGCGCGGAGATCCGATTCCCCCAGCGCGATGCCGCGCACCGCCGGGTGGGCGGAGGCGATGGCGAAGGCCCGCTCCACGCCCAGGGCCGTTTCCAGGAGGGCGTACAGGGGGGTCGCGCCGCCCTCGGCGGGGGCGGCGCGTTCCGCGACGCGCACGACGTCGGCGGGCGAGGTCACCTTGGGCAGCCGGAGGCCGGAAAGGCCGGGGCGAGAGGACAGCGCCTTGAGGTCGGCCGCGGCCAGCGGGCTGTCCAGGGCGTTCACGCGCACGTGGACCGGGAGCGGGAGCGGGTCCGAGAGCAGCTCCGCGGTGGCGTCGCGGGCGTACTCCTTGCGGTGCGGGGCGACGGCGTCCTCGAGGTCGATCAGGATCACGTCCGCCCCGGAGGCGAGAGCCTTGGCCACGACCGCGGGCCGGTCTCCGGGGACGTACAGCCAGGTGAGCGGGAAGCCCGGGACTGTCACAGGGCGCCTTCCGATCTGAGGGTCGTGATCTCGGCGCCGGACAGGCCGAGTTCGGCGAGGACCGCGTCCGTGTCGGCGCCGTGCGGGCGGCCCGCCCAACGGATCGCGCCGGGGGTGGCGGAGAGCCGGAAGAGGACGTTCTGCATGCGTAGGGGGCCCAGTTCGGGGTCGTCGACGGTGGTGATCGTGTCCAGGGCCGCGTACTGCGGGTCCGCCATCACGTCCCGTACGTCCTGGATGGGGGCCACCGCCGCCTCCGCCTTCTCGAAGGCGTCCACGACCTCGGTGCGGGAGCGGCGGGCGATCCAAGCCCCCACCGCCTCGTCCAGGACGTCCGTGTGCCGGGCCCGGCCCGCGCCCGTCGCGAACCACGGCTCCTCGATCAGGTCCGGACGTCCGACCAGCCGCATCACCCGCTCGGCGATCGACTGCGCCGAGGTCGAGACGGCGACCCACGAACCGTCCGCCGTGCGGTAGGTGTTGCGCGGCGCGTTGTTCGCGGAGCGGTTGCCGGTGCGGGGCTGGACGTGGCCCAGCTGGTCGTACCAGAGCGGCTGGGGGCCGATGACGGTGAGGATCGGCTCGATGATCGCCATGTCGATCACCTGGCCGTGGCCCGACAGGTCACGGGCCCGGAGCGCGGTCATCACGGCGTACGCCGTCGCCAGGCCCGCGATCGAGTCGGCCAGGCCGAAGGGCGGCAGGGTCGGCGGCGCGTCCGGTTCGCCGGTGATCGCCGCGAAGCCGCTCATCGCCTCCGCGAGCGTGCCGAAGCCGGGCCGGTGCGCGTACGGGCCGAACTGGCCGAAGCCGGTGACGCGGGCGAGCACGAGGCGGGGGTTCGCGGCCGACAGTTCCTCCCAGCCCAGGTGCCACTTCTCCAGGGTGCCGGGGCGGAAGTTCTCGATGATCACGTCGGCGGTGGCGGCGAGGCGCAGCAGGGTCTCGCGGCCCCCACGCTTCGACAGGTCGAGGGTGATCGTGCGTTTGTTGCGGCCGAGGAGTTTCCACCACAGGCCGATGCCGTCCTTCGACGGCCCGTGACCCCGGGACGGGTCGGGCTTGGTCGGATGCTCGACCTTGACGACCTCCGCGCCGAAGTCGCCGAGCATGGTGGCGGCGAGCGGCCCGGCGAAGAGGGTGGCGAGGTCGAGGACGCGCAGGCCGGTGAGGGGACCCTGTCGCGTACCGGCGCGGTCCGCTTCCGTGTGGGCGCTCATGACGTGTGCTGCGGGTGCCGTGACGCCTGGGCGTCGATCTCCGAGCGGTACGGCATCGAGGACGACGCCCCGGGCCGCTGCACCGCCAGCGAGGCGGCGGCCGACGCCCACGCCAGGGCCGCCGGCATGGGCCGGCCCTCGGCGAGCGCGACCGCGAGCGTGCCGACGAAGGTGTCGCCCGCGCCCGTCGAGTCCACGGCGGTGACGTGCGGCGCGGGCACGGTGAGGGGTTCGGCGCCCCTGGCCGCGTACAGGCTGCCGGCCGCGCCCAACGTGATGACGACCTCCGGTACCTGGTCGAGCAGGGTGGCGGCGGCCTCGCGGGGATCGGTGAGGCCGGTGAGGGCGGCTGCCTCGTGTTCGTTCGGCACCATCAGGTCGATGGCGGCGAGGAGCTGGGGCGGCAGGGGCTGCGCGGGGGACGGGGTCAGGATCGTCCGGACACCGTGGCGGCGAGCGGCCTCGGCGCCCGCGAGGACGGCGGCCTGCGGGATCTCGAGCTGGAGCAGGAGGGTGTCCGCGGTGGTGATGAGGGCCTCGTCGCCGGGGGCGAGGTGGGTGACGGTGCCGTTGGCGCCCGGGATGACGACGATCGCGTTGCCGCCCTCGTCGTCCACGACGATGTGCGCGGTGCCGGACGGGCCCTCGGTGGTGCGCAGATGGTCGGTGTCGACGCCCGAGTGCTCCAGGGCCGTACGGAGGTGGGAGCCGAAGGCGTCGGCGCCCACCGCGCCGATCATCGAGACGTCGGCGCCCGCGTGCGCCGCGGCCACCGCCTGGTTGGCGCCCTTGCCGCCGGGGACCGTACGGAACTCCCGTCCCGTGACGGTCTCGCCGCCCTGCGGGGCCTTGGCGACGTACGCCACGAGGTCCATGTTCGTGCTGCCGAGTACGGCGATGTGGGTCATGGGTGGCGGATCTCCCGGAGTGTGAGCTGGGCGAGGGTGTCGAAGCCGATGCCGTTGAAGTCGGCGACGGAGGTGGCCAGTCGGTTCTTGAGGGGGGTGGTCCAGTGGTCGGGAAGGGCGGCGGGGGAGCCCGCGAGGAGGCCGGCGACGCTGCCCGCCGTGGCGCCGTTGGAGTCGGTGTCCCAGCCGCCGGACACCGCGCGGCAGATCGAGCCGCCGAAGTCGCCGTCCGCGTGGGTGAGGGCGGCGGCGATCAGGGCGGTGTTGGGGATGGCGTGGACCCAGTGGTGGCCGCGGTGGGTCGTGTGCAGTGCGTCGACGACGGTGTCGAAGTCCTCGGTCGTACGGGCGAGTCGGACCGCTTGCCGGACCGCCTTCGCCAGGCGGGAGGCGGGGGGTACGACGGTGAGTCCCGTGCGCAGGCAGGCGTGGACGTCGCTGCGGCCGCCGGCCGCCTCGGCGATCGTCGCGGCGGCGAACATGGCGGCGTACACGCCGTTCGCCGTGTGGGTGAGGACGGCGTCGCGGTGGGCTTGTGCCGCGGCGCAGGCGGGGTCGCCCGGGTTCGTCCAGCCGTGCACGTCCGCGCGGATCAGGGCGCCGATCCATTCGCGGAACGGGTTGCGGTGGCGGGCGGTGCGTGGGGGTTCGACGCCGGCGAGGAGGTTGCGGTACGCGATGCGTTCCGCGGTGAAGGTGCGGCCCGCGGGGAGTTCGTCCAGCCAGAGGCGGGCCACGTCCGTGGTGGTGAAGTCGCTGCCGTGGCGTTGGAGCAGCAGGAGGTTCAGGAGGGGGTAGTTGAGGTCGTCGTCCTCCGGCATGCCGTCGATGTTCTCGGCGAGGGAGGTGGGGGCGGAGCGCTTGTTCCAGGGGTAGGTGTGGAGGAGATCGGCCGGGACGCCTTGTGCGGTGAACCAGGTGTGCAGGGGCCAGTTGCCGGTGGCTCGGGCGAGTTCCCTGATCCCTTCGAGGGGGAGCTTTTCCACGGGTTTGCCGAGGAGACAGCCCGCCGCTCTGCCGAGCCAGGCGGCTTCCAGGCGGGCCTGGGTGAGGGCTGGGGGCGGGGTGTCCGCAGTCGTTGGCGACGGCCAGTTCGGGCAGTGGGCCCTGATGTGGGTGAGGTCTGTCGGCTCCGTGTCCCTCAACCTGCTCGGCAGGTCCGTGAGTTCGTCCAGGAGGTCTTCCGCCAGTACGCGCAGGTACGAGGACGCCGGAGTCGGGGACGCGCCCGCGCGCAGCGGGGACTCGGGGCCGCCCGCCGCTCGCCAGCGGGCGGCGATGGGCCCGGGCTCGCGGCCGTCCTGGTATGCCTGGTGGAGTTCGTGGCCGAGGAGGTCCTCCGGCTGGACCCAGGTCAGTCGGAGCACGGGGTCCCCGCCAGCTCGGCGTACGCCGACTCGTGCGCGCGGCGACGTCGTACGTCCCGTGCGAAGATCTCGCGGGTCACCTCCGCAAGGTCCTCCGCCGGGGCGCGCAGGTCGAGGCGGCTGGACTCCGCGACCGTCTTGGCCCAGTCGTGCGGGACCTCGCGGCCGAGGGCGCCCGCGAGGGCGCCGGACATCGTGGCGATGGAGTCGCAGTCGCGGCCGTAGTTCACCGAACCGAGGACCGCGTGCCGGTAGTCGCCGCCGGAAACCACCAACATGCCCAGGGCGATGGGGAGTTCCTCGATGGAGTGAAGCCGGGAGGGGCGGCGGGCGCCGAGGGACGGGGCGCGGTAGTCCGGGCCGACCGTGTCGTAGGGGGCCACCGCCTCGCGCAGCGGGACCAGCGCCGACTCGAAGTCCGTGTGCCGGGCGGCCACTTCGCAGACCGCCTCGATGGCGGTGCGCGTCCCGTCCTTCGCCAGGGCCAGACAGGAGTCGACCACGGAGGCCGGGGTGGCCCCGGGTGTGCACGCCGCCGCCACCGCCGCCGCGAAGACGGCCGCCGCCTCCCGCCCGTACGACGACTGGTGCGCGCCCGCGACGTCCAGGGCCTCGGCGTATGCGCCGGCCGGGTGGGCCGCGTTGACCAGGCCGACCGGAGCCATGTACATCGCGGCGCCGCAGTTGACGATGTTGCCCGCGCCGGCCTCCCGGGGGTCCACATGGCCGTAGTGGAGCCGGGCCACCAGCCACTTCTCGGCGAGGAAGATCCGCTGGAGGGGGAGCGCCTCGGCCTGGAGTTCCGGGATCCAGCGGGGGTTCGTCATCAGGTCGGGGACCAGGTGCTCGGCGACGGCGTACGCGTCGAGATGGTCGCGGACCGTGGCGTACACGCGGATCAGCGCGTGGGTCATCAGGGTGTCGTCGGTGACGTGTCCATCGCCCTTGTGGTACGGGGCGATGGGGCGGGCGGTGCGCCAGGCGTCGCCGTTCCAGGGGCCGACGATGCCGTGGACGCGGCCGCCGTGCCGTTCGGTGATCTGCGCGGGGGAGTACCCCTCGACGGGGCCGCCGAGGGCGTCGCCGACGGCGGCTCCGACGAGGGCTCCGGTGATGCGTTCGTCGAGGGTTCCCGTTCCTTCTCCTTTGGGCGTCATGCCCGAATCATCCCTCCGGGGTGGCCAGTTCCGTGGCTTCCAGAAGGTCGGCGAGTCCGATGAGGTCGGTGCCGGTGAGACGGGGCAGGGCGCAGCCGGAGAGGGTGCGGCAGGCGTCGCGCCAGGTGGCGGGGATCGCGGCGCCGCCGCCGAGCGCGCCGGTGAGCGCGCCCGCGAGGGCCGGGGCCGAGTCGGCGACGCGGGACAGGCAGGCGGCGGCGGGCACCGCCTCCGCGATCCGGCCGCGCGCGGCGGTGGCGAGGGCCAGGGCGACCGGGACGGTTTCGGCTGCCGCGATGCCGTAGCTGTAGACGTGGTCGACGATCTGGTGTTCGAGGAGGGGGATGAGGGCGAATGTTCCTCCGCTGCCGTTACCGCAGCTGTTACCGCTGTCGCTGAGGCTCTCGCGGGCGAGCCGGAGTGCGTGCCGGGCGTTGCGGCCGATCTCGGTCGACTCGGGCAGTTCGGCGAGGGCCGCGTCCGCGCAGGCCTCGACGTCGGCCCCGGCGAGGGCGAGCGCGAGGGCGGCGGCCATGGCGCGGGCGCCGTGCACACCGTCGCCGTCCTGGGTGTAGCGGGCGTCGAACTCGGCGAGTTCCGCGGCGAGTCGGGGGTCGCCCGGGTGGGCCACGGCGAGCACACAGGCCCGTACGCAGGCCGCGTCGTCGAAGTAGTGGGGGTTGTCGTGGCCGGTGGCGGGCGGGCGCAGACCGGTGGCGAGGTTGCCCAGGCCGGCCCGTACGGAGATCCGGGCGCGCAGGGGCAGCAGCGCGGACTCGACCTCGGGGGCGCGTTCCGCTGCCGCGGCGACCTCGCTGGCGACGGCGTTCCAGGACAGGTCGATGGATGCCCTCATCCGGCGTTCCCGGCTCAGGTCGCCGAGTGCGCTGCCGTCCCCGGCCCGCAGTACGGCCTCCGCCGCGAACGCCGCCCACTCCGCGTCGTCCGAGGGGCCCAGCCGCAGCGGCTCCGGCGGCTGGTTCAGCGCGATGGGTACGGGCAGGGTCGTCGTCGCGTTCTGCTCCGCGAAGGTGTCCAGTTCCCGGGTCAGCCGCCGCGTCCACTCGGGCATGCGGGCGGCACGGTGCCGGGCGGCGGGCCAGCCTGCGGCGTCGCCCGCGGCCAGACCCAGCAGGAGGCCTTCGATACGGCGGGGACGCGGGTCGGGTGGTGCGGCGTCGGTGACGTCCGTATGGGGCTCCGCCGCGGAGACCGATCCCTCGCCGGGCTCGTCACCGACCAGACCGGGGCTCATGGCTGCACCTCGTCGTCTTCGGGGGCCAGGATGCAATCGGTGGCGAGGACGTACGGACTCGGGGCCGTTGCCCGCACAGGCAGCGCTGTGCCCCGGGCAAGCTCGGCTCCGCCTCGTACGCGTCTCCCCTTCTCTCGTGCGTACCCCTTCGTTCCCCACTTTCCGTCGTCACCCGGCGTCAGTAGTTCCGCCACGTCCAGTACGTGGTGGCCGGCCATCGAGGGGAGGCAGCTGCCGCGGGCCGGGCCGATGACCGTCGCCCAGGCGGCCGGGATCGATGAGGCGCCCCGCGTCGCCCCGGCCAGTGCGCCCGCCACCGCCGCCGTCGTGTCGGCGTCGCGGCCCATGTTGACGGCGGTGAGGACGGATTCGGTGAAGTCGCCGTCGGCGGCGGCGTACGCGCCGAAGGCGAGGGCGACGGCTTCGGGGGCGAGGTCCGTCCACGGGTAGCCGCCGATGACGACCGCGGAGCGCACCGCGCGTTCGCCGCGGTGGGCGACGGCGACCCCGCGGCGCAGGGAGCGGGCCGTCCAGGAGTCGTCCGGGATCACGGCCAGCGCGGAGGCGACCACCGCGATGGTGGGGGCGCCGGCCATCGCGGCCGCGACGCCCGCCGCGACTGCCTGGCCGCCGTAGATGCCCTCCCCGTCATGGCTCACCGAGCCGTCGATGGCCACCAGCCGGGCCGCCTCGGCCGGGCGGCCCGCCGCGAACACCCCGAAGGGCGCCGCGCGCATCGCGAGCCCGTCGCTCCACGCGTGCCGGTGCTGGGCGGAGATGGGCGCCGCGAGGCCCCGGCGCAGGTTCTCCAGCGTGCCGCGCTCACTGAAGCCCGCGCCCCGGAACGGCCCTTCGTCCCGGTCCGCGATCCACTCGTGCCAAGCCGCCTCGACGTGGGTCACGGTGAGCGCCGAGCCGTGCCGGGCCAGCAACAGCCCCGAGAAGATCGCGTACTCCGTGTCGTCCGTCCCGGCCGGCTGCTCGGCGACGTACCCCGTGATCCGGCCCCACTTCGCACGGATCTCCGACGGCTTCATGTTCTCGGCGGGCGCGCCCAGCGCGTCCCCGACGGCGAGCCCGAGCAGCGCGCCGCGTGCCCGTTCGCGGAGATCGGCGGCGTCCCCCGGCACCGGGGCGGAGGGAATGCAGGCGATGGAAGCCATACGGTGCCTCTCCTCTCAGGGCGCAGAGCCCTTTGGGGATGTGTCCCACCGGAGGGGAGGAGGAGAGCCTCACGTACCCCCGTATTCACCCGGTCGACACCTGTGCATCACCTTCTACGGATGAGCGAGAAGAGACAAAACCGCAGGTTAGACCAGCCTTTCCTTGCTGGCGGGCCAGGAATTCCAGGCGTAGTTTCAGAGTTGTCAAAAAATAGAAGTAGTCCAATCAGTCATTCTGGGGGACCGGTATGTCCATCATCGAGACCGAAGCGTCACTGCACGAGGCGCACCGGGACAACCACACCCACCGGGATGTGAACGGCGGCTGGCTGCGCCCGGCCGTGTTCGGTGCGATGGACGGGCTCGTGTCCAATCTCGCCCTGATGACGGGTGTCGCCGGCGGGTCCGTCTCCCATCGGACGATCGTCATCACCGGGCTTGCCGGCCTCGCTGCCGGTGCCTTCTCCATGGCCGCCGGCGAGTACACCTCCGTCGCCTCGCAGCGTGAACTCGTCGAAGCCGAACTCGATGTCGAGCGCCGGGAGCTGAGAAAGCACCCGAAGGACGAGGAGCGCGAGCTCGCCGCGCTGTACGAGACACGCGGCGTCGAGCCCGAGCTGGCGCGGCAGGTCGCCCGGCAACTCTCGCGCGACCCCGAGCAGGCCCTCGAAATCCACGCGCGCGAGGAGCTGGGCATAGACCCCGGCGACCTGCCCTCCCCGGGCGTCGCCGCCGTGTCGAGCTTCGGCTCCTTCGCCCTGGGCGCGCTGCTCCCCGTACTCCCGTATCTGCTGGGTGCGACCGCCCTGTGGCCCGCGCTGCTGCTCGCGCTGATCGGGCTCTTCACCTGCGGCGCGATCGTGGCCCGTGTGACGGCGCGAACCTGGTGGTACAGCGGAATTCGGCAGCTCGCCCTCGGAGCCGCCGCGGCGGGTGTGACGTACGCCCTGGGCAGTCTGCTGGGTACCGCCGTAGGATGATGTGACGAGCGACTATGCAAGGGACTGCATAAGTAGTCGTTACTCGACGGTTTCGATCCCTTAACCACCGGGCATGAGCCGTAAGCGCTGTGGGCAATGAGGCCTGCACCGCATCGGTGTGGCCGGCGACGTTGCCTGTCGCGCTCCGGGTCTACGGGCATTGATCTGTCCGCTTAGGTCCCCTTAACTCCACCGCTGAGCGCGGTACCCCCGCCGTGACCCCGCGGTGTCCGCATGTTGGAACGACGTATTCAGTTTCCGAGAATCGCTCCATCATGTAACCTGCACGAAATTTTGCACCCCCAGCAGAGGGCCAACGTCGTCCCTCGGCACATTGCATATGCCACGACGACGACGGGAGAGCCGATGCGTACGCCGCGCCAGCCGTCCCAGCACTCCACGAATGGCCAGAACTGGTCCTTCATGGATGCTCGCCCTGCTGCGCAGGGTATGTACGACCCCCGCAACGAGCACGACGCCTGTGGCGTCGGCTTCGTGGCCACCCTCACCGGCGAGGCGAGCCACGCGCTGGTCGAGCAGGCGCTCACGGTTCTGCGCAATCTGGAGCACCGCGGTGCGACCGGTGCCGAGCCCGACTCGGGCGACGGCGCGGGCATCCTGTCCCAGGTCCCGGACGCCTTCCTCCGTGAGGTGGCCGACTTCGAGCTGCCCGCGGCCGGCGCGTACGCGGTCGGTATCGCCTTCCTGCCCGGGGACGGCACCGAGGACCGCGTCTCGCAGATCGAGACGATCGCCGCCGACGAGGGCCTCACCGTCCTCGGCTGGCGCGAGGTCCCGGTCGCTCCCGATCTCCTCGGCGCCACCGCCCGCTCGACGATGCCCGTCTTCCGTCAGATCTTCGTGACCGACGGCGTCAGCGAGGGCATCGACCTCGACCGCAAGGCGTTCGTGCTGCGCAAGCGCGCCGAGCGCGAGGCGGACGTGTACTTCCCGTCCCTCTCCGCCCGCACCATCGTCTACAAGGGCATGCTGACCACCGGCCAGCTCGAGCCCTTCTTCCCGGACCTGTCCGACCGCCGCTTCGCCTCCGCGATCGCGCTCGTGCACTCCCGGTTCTCCACCAACACCTTCCCGAGCTGGCCGCTCGCCCACCCGTACCGCTTCGTCGCGCACAACGGCGAGATCAACACGGTCAAGGGCAACCGGAACTGGATGCGGGCGCGCGAGTCGCAGCTCGTCTCGGACCTGTTCGGGAGCGACAAGCTGGACCGGGTCTTCCCGGTCTGCACGCCCGACGCCTCCGACTCCGCCTCCTTCGACGAGGTCCTGGAGCTGCTCCACCTCGGCGGCCGCTCCCTCCCGCACTCCGTGCTGATGATGATCCCGGAGGCGTGGGAGAACCACGACTCCATGGACCCGGCCCGCCGCGCCTTCTACCAGTTCCACGCCACGATGATGGAGCCCTGGGACGGCCCGGCCTGTGTCACCTTCACCGACGGCACCCAGGTCGGCGCGGTCCTCGACCGCAACGGTCTGCGCCCCGGCCGCTACTGGGTCACCGACGAGGGCCTCGTCGTCCTCGGCTCCGAGGTCGGCGTCCTCGACATCGACCCCGCGAAGGTCGTCCGCAAGGGCCGCCTGCAGCCCGGCAAGATGTTCCTCGTCGACACCGTCGAGCACCGCATCATCGAGGACGACGAGATCAAGGCGGGCCTCGCCGCCGAGAAGCCGTACGCCGAGTGGCTGGAAGCCGGCGAGATCGAGCTCTCCGACCTCCCCGAGCGCGAGCACATCGTGCACACCCACGCCTCGGTCACCCGCCGCCAGCAGACCTTCGGCTACACCGAGGAAGAGCTGCGCATCATCCTCGCGCCGATGGCCAAGAGCGGCGGCGAGCCCCTCGGCTCCATGGGCACGGACTCGCCGATCGCGGCCCTCTCGCAACGTCCCCGGCTGCTCTTCGACTACTTCACCCAGCTGTTCGCGCAGGTCACCAACCCGCCGCTGGACGCCATCCGCGAGGAGCTCGTCACCTCGCTGCGCTCCTCGCTGGGCCCGCAGGGCAACCTCCTCGAGCCGACCGCCGCGTCGTGTCGTAGCGTCACGCTGCCCTTCCCGGTGATCGACAACGACGAGCTGGCCAAGCTCATCCACATCAACGCCGACGGCGACATGCCTGGCATGAAGGCCGCCACGCTGTCCGGCCTGTACCGGGTCTCCGGTGGAGGCGACTCCCTCGCCGCGCGGATCGAGGAGATCTGCACCGAGGCCGACGCCGCCATCGACAACGGCGCCCGTCTGATCGTCCTGTCGGACCGCCACTCCGACGCCGAGCACGCGCCGATCCCGTCGCTGCTGCTCACCGCGGCCGTCCACCACCACCTCATCCGCACCAAGCAGCGCACCCAGGTGGGCCTGCTGGTCGAGGCGGGCGACGTCCGCGAGGTCCACCACGTGGCCCTCCTCATCGGCTTCGGCGCTGCCGCGGTCAACCCGTACCTGGCGATGGAGTCGGTCGAGGACCTGGTCCGCGCCGGCACCTTCCTGCAGGGCATCGAGTCCGAGCAGGCCATCCGCAACCTGATCTACGCGCTCGGCAAGGGCGTCCTCAAGGTCATGTCCAAGATGGGCATCTCGACCGTCGCCTCCTACCGTGGCGCGCAGGTCTTCGAGGCCGTCGGTCTCGACACGGCCTTCGTCGAGAAGTACTTCAACGGCACGGCGACGAAGATCGGCGGCGCCGACCTCGACATCATCGCCAAGGAGGTCGCGGCCCGGCACGCGAAGGCGTACCCGGCCTCCGGCATCGCGCCCGCGCACCGCGCCCTGGACATAGGCGGCGAGTACCAGTGGCGCCGTGAGGGCGAACCGCACCTGTTCGACCCGGAGACGGTCTTCCGCCTCCAGCACTCGACGCGCACCGCCCGCTACGACATCTTCAAGAAGTACACGGACCGGGTGAACGAGCAGTCCGAGCGGCTCATGACGCTCCGTGGGCTCTTCGGCTTCAAGTCGGACCGTCCCTCGATCTCCATCGACGAGGTCGAGCCCGCTTCCGAGATCGTCAAGCGCTTCTCCACCGGCGCCATGTCGTACGGCTCCATCTCCAAGGAGGCGCACGAGACCCTCGCCATCGCCATGAACCAGCTGGGCGGCAAGTCCAACACCGGTGAGGGCGGCGAGGACGCGGACCGGCTCTACGACCCCGCGCGCCGTTCGTCCATCAAGCAGGTCGCCTCCGGCCGCTTCGGTGTGACGTCCGAGTACCTGGTCAACGCCGACGACATCCAGATCAAGATGGCGCAGGGTGCCAAGCCCGGCGAGGGCGGCCAGCTGCCCGGCCACAAGGTGTACCCCTGGGTCGCCAAGACCCGGCACAGCACCCCGGGCGTGGGCCTCATCTCCCCGCCCCCGCACCACGACATCTACTCCATCGAGGACCTGGCTCAGCTGATCCACGACCTCAAGAACGCCAACCCGCAGGCCCGCATCCACGTGAAGCTGGTCTCCGAGGTCGGCGTCGGCACGGTCGCCGCGGGTGTCTCCAAGGCCCACGCGGACGTCGTACTGATCTCCGGTCACGACGGTGGTACGGGTGCCTCCCCGCTCACTTCGCTGAAGCACGCGGGCGGTCCCTGGGAGCTCGGCCTCGCCGAGACCCAGCAGACCCTGCTGCTCAACGGCCTGCGCGACCGCATCGTCGTGCAGACCGACGGCCAGCTGAAGACCGGCCGTGACGTCGTCATCGCCGCGCTGCTCGGCGCCGAGGAGTTCGGTTTCGCGACCGCGCCGCTCGTCGTCTCCGGCTGCGTCATGATGCGCGTCTGCCACCTGGACACCTGCCCGGTCGGCATCGCCACGCAGAACCCGGTGCTGCGCGAACGGTTCGCCGGCAAGTCCGAGTACGTCGTGAACTTCTTCAAGTTCATCGCCGAAGAGGTCCGCGAGATCCTCGCCGAGCTGGGCTTCCGCACCATCGAGGAGGCCGTCGGCCACGCCGAGCACCTCGACGTGGAGCGGGCCGTCGGCCACTGGAAGGCGCAGGGCCTGGACCTGTCCCCGCTCTTCCACGTGCCCGAGCTGCCCGAGGGCGCCGCCCTCCACCAGGTCATCGAGCAGGACCACGGCCTGGAGAAGGCGCTCGACAACGAGCTGATCAAGCTCGCCGCCGACGCGCTGTCCGCCGACTCCCAGGCCGACGCCCAGCCGGTCCGCGCCCAGGTCGCGATCCGCAACATCAACCGCACGGTCGGCACCATGCTCGGCCACGAGGTGACGAAGAAGTTCGGTGGCGCGGGCCTGCCCGACGACACCATCGACATCACCTTCACCGGCTCCGCGGGCCAGTCCTTCGGCGCCTTCCTGCCGCGCGGTGTCACGCTGCGCCTGGAGGGCGACGCCAACGACTACGTCGGCAAGGGCCTCTCCGGCGGCCGGGTGATCGTCCGTCCCGACCGGGGCGCCGACCACCTCGCCGAGTTCTCGACGATCGCGGGCAACACCATCGCGTACGGCGCGACGGGCGGCGAGCTCTTCCTGCGCGGCCGCACCGGCGAGCGCTTCTGCGTCCGCAACTCCGGCGCGACGGTCGTGTCCGAGGGCGTCGGCGACCACGGCTGCGAGTACATGACCGGCGGCCACGCGGTCGTGCTCGGCGAGACGGGCCGCAACTTCGCGGCCGGTATGTCGGGCGGTATCGCCTACGTGATCGACCTGAACCGCGACAACATCAACGTCGCGAGCGCCGGTGCCGTCGAGGAGCTCGACAGCACCGACAAGCAGTGGCTGCACGACGTGGTGCGCCGCCACCAGGAGGAGACCGGCTCCACCGTCGCCGAGAAGCTGCTGGCCGAGTGGGACACCGCGGTGGACCGCTTCAGCAAGATCATCCCCAGCACGTACAAGGCAGTGCTCGCCGCCAAGGACGCCGCCGAGCGAGCCGGACTCACCGAGTCCGAGATCACCGAGAAGATGATGGAGGCGGCGACCAATGGCTGATCCCAAGGGCTTTTTGAACCATGGCCGCGAGGTCGCCAGGACCCGTCCGGTGGGTGAGCGCGTCAGGGACTGGAACGAGGTCTACGTTCCCGGCTCGCTGCTCCCGATCATCTCCAAGCAGGCCTCGCGCTGCATGGACTGCGGTATCCCGTTCTGTCACAACGGCTGTCCGCTGGGGAACCTGATCCCCGAGTGGAACGACTACGCGTACCGCGAGGACTGGACCGCCGCGTCCGAGCGCCTGCACGCCACGAACAACTTCCCGGAGTTCACGGGCCGACTGTGCCCCGCCCCGTGCGAGTCCGCGTGTGTGCTCGGCATCAACCAGCCCGCCGTGACCATCAAGAACGTCGAGGTCTCGATCATCGACAAGGCGTGGGACAACGGTGACGTCGCCGCGCAGATCCCCGAGCGCCTGAGCGGCAAGACGGTCGCGGTCATCGGCTCGGGCCCGGCGGGCCTCGCCGCCGCCCAGCAGCTGACCCGGGCGGGCCACACGGTCGCCGTGTACGAGCGCGCCGACCGCATCGGCGGCCTGCTGCGCTACGGCATCCCCGAGTTCAAGATGGAGAAGCGGCACATCAACCGGCGCATCGAGCAGATGCGCGCGGAGGGCACCCGCTTCCGTACGGGCATCGAGATCGGCCGCGACCTCAAGGCGACGGACCTGCGCAAGCGGTACGACGCCGTGGTCATCGCCGCCGGTGCGACGACCGCGCGTGACCTCCCGGCCCCCGGCCGCGAGCTCAAGGGCATCCACCAGGCCATGGAGTACCTGCCGCTGGCCAACAAGGTGCAGGAGGGCGACTTCGTGGCGCCCCCGCTCACGGCCGAGGGCAAGCACGTCGTGGTGATCGGCGGCGGCGACACGGGCGCGGACTGCGTGGGCACGGCCCACCGTCAGGGCGCGGCCTCGGTCACGCAGCTGGAGATCATGCCGCAGCCCGGCGAGGAGCGGAACCCGGGCCAGCCCTGGCCGACGTTCCCGATGCTCTACAAGGTCACCTCCGCGCACGAGGAGGGCGGCGAGCGGGTCTACTCCGTCTCGACCACTCACTTCGAGGGCGACGAGGACGGCAACGTCCAGTGGCTGCACCTCGTCGAGGTCGAGTTCGTCGACGGCAAGCTGAACCAGAAGCCGGGCACGGAGCGCAAGATCCCCGCCCAGCTGGTGACGCTGGCGATGGGCTTCACGGGCACCGACGTCGAGAACGGACTGGTCTCCCAGTTCGGCCTGGAGCTCGACGCGCGCGGCAACATCGCCCGCGACGCCGACTTCGCGACCAATGTCCCCGGTGTGTATGTCGCCGGTGACGCGGGCCGCGGCCAGTCCCTCATCGTCTGGGCCATCGCGGAGGGCCGCTCGGCCGCCCGCGGGGTCGACCGCTTCCTCACCGGTGAGAGCGACCTGCCGGCCCCCATCCGCCCCACGGACCGTTCCCTGATGGTCTGACCCTCGTTAATAGACGTCCCGTACAACGGCGTACGGAAACGAACGCGGCGCCTGCCTTGTCCCCGACCGGACGGTGGTGGGCGCCGTGGTGCGTCTGCCTCCGGCGGTTGCGCGGGGGGATCGCCTGAAGGGCTCGTCCTCGAACGCCGGACGGGCTGGAGCGGCCGGCCGGGCTGAGAAGTGGGCTGGTGGGTTACGGGAGTTTGTATGTGTCGCCGTAGACCTTCCATTCCAGGGGGGTGTCCAGGTTGAAGTTGCCTTCGCGGAGGAACTTGCGCTGGGCTGTGTCGATGCGGGTTGTGTCGCGGTGGGCGTTCTTGGACTTCATGGCGTGGCGGCGGATGTCGAGGAAGAGGTCGAGGTAGGACCTCTCAGAGCCGCCCTCGGCGGGGGTGTCGGCCCCGGCCAGGGCGCGTTCGCGCAGGTCGTGGAAGCTGCCCGGGCTGTTGCCGGGGCCATGCATGATCATCGCGTCGTAGTAGACGAACTGGCCCAGCGTGCCGAGGCCGTCATGTTCGGCGAGGCGGACCGCGGGGTCGAAGTAGACGCGGTCGCGTTCGGCGTCCTGGGTCTTACGGAAGGCGGCGACGGAGGCCTCCTCGCGCCAGGCTGTCGTCAAACCGTCGAGGCCCTGGTGGGAGTCCGTGCCGTCGACCTCGCGCAGCGCGGGGAGATAGCGGGCGAGGCCGTTGTCCGGGTGGTCGGCGGTGTAGCGCTCGACCAGGACGAGCAGATCGTGGGTGCCGGTGCAGAAGCCGATGAGCCCCGCCGTGTAGCCCTGACCGTCGCCGATGTCCTCGATATAGGCGTACGCGCTGCGCCACTCCAGCGTGGAGTTCTCGGCGCTCGACACGATCCGCTGGGCCAACTCCTTCTTGGCCGGGGCGGCGAGGCCGGGCGGCGGGGCCTGCTGCGACACGGTCTCCTCGGCCTTGGCGTCGGCCTGGGCGTCTGCCGTGTCCGCGGGCTCGGGCAGGGCGAAGTAGGCCGCCGCCGCGGCGAGGAGAGGGACGGTGGCCAACAGCAGACGACCGGCTCGCTTCATGGCGCACAGAGTAGGCGCGGTGGCCGTAACGGCGTCCCGTTCTTCGGTTCGGCCGCCGTCCCCCTCACCGAAAGCACCGAAAGCACCAACAGCGCCAACACCGACAACGGCACCAAACAGTGCCGCGCAGGCCACCGCCTGCACCGGCGTCCGGTGGTGACGTAATCTCGGCATTCCCGTCACAGCTCACCGCACCGAAGGGAGCCCGTATGCCCGGGATCAGCCTCAGCAAGGTGGAGGAGACCGCGCCCGCGCTGGTCAGTCTGTACAAGAGCGCCGGTGTATCCCTCACCAAGCACGGGCTGAGCGGGCAGCGGGCCGCGGTGTATCTGGTGGTCGACCACTCCGGGTCGATGAAGCCGTATTACAAGGACGGCAGCGTGCAGGCGCTCGCCGACCGGGTGCTCGGACTGTCGGCGCACCTCGACGACGACGGCACCGTCCCGGTCGTCTTCTTCTCCACGGACATCGACGCGGTCACCGACATCGCGCTCGACAACCACCGAGGCCGTATCGAGCGGATCTTCGCCGGTCTCGGCCACATGGGCAAGACCAGCTACCACCTGGCCATGGACGCCGTCATCGACCACTACCTCGACAGCGACTCCAAGGACCCCGCCCTCGTCGTCTTCCAGACCGACGGTGGACCGATCAACAAGCTCGCCGCCGAACGGTACTTGTGCAAGGCGGCGAAACTGCCCCTGTTCTGGCAGTTCATAGGGTTCGGCGACCCGGACAGCCGGCAGTTCGAATTCCTCCGCAGACTCGACGAGTTGCCGGTGCCGCAGAAGCGGGTCGTCGACAACGCCGGGTTCTTCCACGCCGGTTCGGATCCGCTGAAGGTGTCCGACGACGAGCTGTACGACCGGATCGTGGGCGAGTTCCCACAGTGGCTGGCGGCGGCGCGAGCGAAGGGGATCGTGCAGTGACCGTACGTTTTCTGCCCGCTGCCGAGCGCGTCGCCGTGCCCTGGAAGAACGGCGGCGGTGTCACACGGGAGATCGTCGGCTCGCCCGAGGGCGCGGGCATGGACGACTTCGCGTGGCGGGTGAGCCTGGCCGACGTCGGCGCGGACGGACCGTTCTCCGCGTTCGACGGGGTGGAGCGGATCCTGACCCTCGTCGAGGGCGCGGGGATGGACCTGACGGTGGGCGGGGAGCGGCGGATCGTCGACACCCGGTACGTCCCCCAGAACTTCCCCGGCGATCTGCCGACCGACTGCCGACTGCTCGCCGGGCCGGTGGTGAACCTCAACGTCATGTGGCGCAGGGGCGGCGACACGGCCCCGACCGTCACCCTCGCACCTCCCGGCCGGCCCCTCGCCGTCCCGGCGGGCCCGGCCGTGTTGGTCGTGGCGCTGGACGGGACCGCAGAGGTGGCCGACCTGGCCCTCGAACCGTACGACGCCGCGTTGCTGACCGCAGAGGACGCCGTGCTGCACACGGTGGGCCGTGCCGCCGTCATCGATCTCGCGCCGCGGGGCCGGCACCGCTGAGGACCTCCGCCCTGCACGCGGACGGGCTGCCCCACGCGGTGCGCAGGGCACGGGCCTTGGTCAGCCACAGGGACAGGTCGTACTCCGCGGTGTAGCCGATCGCGCCGTGCAGCTGGAGTGCGGTGCGCGCGGTTGCGTACGCCGCCTCGCAGGCCGTGACCTTGGCGGCGGCCACGTCGGCGGGCGCCATGGTCAGCGCCGCCCCGAAGAGCAGCGGGCGCGCGAACTCCAGCGCGATCTTCGCGTCGGCGAGCTGGTGCTTGACGGCCTGGAACGAACCGACGGGGACACCGAACTGCGTGCGCCGCTTCACATGGGCGACGGTCCGGTCGAGGAGGGCGAGGCCGACCCCGAGGGCCTGGGCGGCGGTGGCGAGGCGGGCCCAGGTGAGGGCGTGGGCGGCCGCGACGGCCAGGTGCGGGCCGCAGGCCAGGAGTTCGCCGCCGGATTCCGGTCGGGCCAGCCGCCGGGCCCGGTCCAGGGACGCGCGCACCGGGCCGTGGCCGGGGGCCAGGTGCAGGGCGTCGCCGTCCACGGTGAGGAGCACCGCCGCCGCGTCCGCGTCCAGCGCGTACGAGCCCGCCCGGGCGAGCGTGGCGACACTCCCGCCCGAGGCCAACGGCGGGAGCAGGCGCTCGGCCGGACCCGACTTGCCCAGCTCGGTCAGCAGGGCCGCCGCCGTCACCGTCTCCACCAGGGGCCCCGGGACCGCGTGCCGACCCAACTCGACGAAGGCCACGGCCAGTTCCACGGGAAGCGGGCCGACCCCCTCGTACGCCTCCGGTATCGCCAGCGCGAAGACGCCCGCGTCGGCGAGGCGGGACCACAGGGCGAGGCCGGGGCTGTGGTCGCCGGTGCCCCACGCGCGGACGACCGCGGGCGGGTCGGCCGCGGTCAGCATCGCGTCCAGTGAGCGGGCGAAGGCGTGCTGTTCGGCGTCGAGGAGGAAGCGCATCAGCGGCGGCCCTTCGGGAGACCGAGCAGACGCTCGGCGATGATGTCGCGCTGGATCTCGTTGGTGCCGGCGTAGATCGGGCCGGCGAGGGAGAAGACGTACCCCTCGCACCAGTCGGTGTCCGCCGACTCGCCCTCCGGGCCGAGGAGGTCGAGTGCCGTCTCGTGCAGCGCGATGTCGTACTCGGACCAGAAGACCTTGTTCACGCTGGCCTCCGCGCCGATGCTCTCGCCGTCGAGGAAGCGGGAGGCATGGGCGTACGCGAAGAGCTGGTAGGCGCGGGCGCCGATCACCGCGTCGGCCACCTGGTCGCGCAGTGCCGTGTCCGAGGGGTCCGGGTGGGAGTGCCAGAGGGCCACCAGCCGGTCGGCGGCGGCGAGGAAGCGGCCCGGTGTGCGGAGCGTCAGACCGCGTTCGTCGGCGGCCGTCGACATGGCGATCCGCCAGCCCTCGCCGGGCTCGCCGATCACGTCCTCGTCGGGGACGAAGACCTCGTCCAGGAAGAGTTCGGCGAACGCCGGCTTTCCGTCGAGGCGCCCGATGGGGCGGACGGTGACGCCGGGCGCGCGCAGGTCGAACATCAGGTAGGTCAGGCCCTGATGGGGTTGGGGGGTGTGCGGCTCGCTGCGGAACAGGCCGAACGCCCGATCCGCGAACGCGGCCCGTGACGACCACGTCTTCTGCCCGCTCAAGCGCCAGCCCCCGTCCGTGCGCACCGCACGGGAAGTGAGCGAGGCGAGGTCGGAACCGGCCTCCGGTTCGGACCACGCCTGCGCCCAGACGACCTCGCCGGTGGCCATGGAGGGGAGGATTCGGGCGCGCTGCTCCGGTGTGCCGTGGTCGAAGAGTGTGGGGGCGAGGAGGCTGATGCCGTTCTGGCCGACCCGGCCCGGGGCGTGCGCCGCGTAGTACTCCTCCTCGAAGACCAGCCGGCGCACGATGTCCGCGTCCCGGCCGCCGTACTTGGTCGGCCAGGACACCACCGACCAGCGGTCCGCGGCCAGTTCGGCCTCCCACGCGCGGTGCGCCGCGAAGCCCTCCTCGGTCTCCAGGGAGGGGAGCGGCTCCGGCGGCACATGCGCGGTGAGCCAGGCCCGGGCCTCGGCGCGGAACGCCTCGTCGGCGGGGGAGTGCGTGAGGTCCATCGGCGGCACCCTTCGGCGACAACCTTCCCTAACAAGTGTTTGGTAGGTTAGCGTGGAGGCATGAGCGACGTCGAGAGTCCGGCGTACGTCCCCGGGCACGGGCTGCTGAAGGGGCGTACCGCCGTGATCACCGCCGCGGCCGGCGCCGGAATCGGCGGAGCCACAGCGCGCAGGTTCCTCGAAGAGGGCGCCCGCGTGCTGATCAGCGACGCGCACGCGCGGCGGCTGAAGGAAAGCGCCGAGGCCCTGGCGGGCGAGTTCGGCGCCGCGCGTATCGCCTCACTGCCTTGCGATGTCACCGACGAGGAGCAGGTCCAAGCCCTCTTCGACACGGCTCTGGAGCTGCACGGAGGCCTGGACGTCGTCGTCAACAACGCGGGCCTCGGCGGCACTTCGGCCCTCGTCGACATGACCGACGAGCAATGGTCGAAAGTGCTCGACGTGACGCTGAACGGCACGTTCCGGTGCACCCGGGCCGCCCTGCGGCGACTCAAGGAGCGGGGCGGCGGCGGGGTCGTGGTGAACAACGCCTCCGTCGTCGGCTGGCGCGCCCAGGCCGGACAGGCCCACTACGCCGCCGCGAAGGCCGGGGTGATGGCACTCACCCGCTGCGCCGCCGTCGAGGCAGCCGCGTACGGGGTGCGGGTCAACGCCGTCTCGCCGAGCCTCGCCATGCACCCGCACCTCGTGAAGGTGACCACGCCCGAACTGCTCGAGGAGCTGACGGCACGCGAGGCCTTCGGGCGGTACGCCGAGCCCTGGGAGGTGGCCAACGTGATCGTGTTCCTGGCGTCCGGCTACTCCTCGTACATGACGGGCGAAGTCGTCTCCGTCAGCAGCCGGCACCCCTGAGGCCGGTGCAGACCACAATGGAACCGTGCCTACCAAGAAGAAGCCCCAGGTGACCGCCACCCCGGAGCGGCGCCGTGAACTCCTCGGCACCGCCGCCGAGGTCTTCGCCGAGCAGGGCTACAACGCCACCACCGTACGGAAGATCGCCGACCGAGCGGGCATGCTCGCGGGCAGCCTCTACTACCACTTCGACTCCAAGGAATCGATGCTGGAGGAGATCCTGCGGACCTTCCTCGACGAGCTCTGGGACGGCTACGACACCGTCCTGGACGCCGAACTCGGCCCCCGCGAAACCCTGGAGGCCCTGGTCACCGAGTCCTTCCGGGAGATCGACCGGCACCGCGACGCCGTCGCCATCTACCAGAAGGAGTCCCGGCACCTCGCCGCACAGCAGCGCTTCGCGTTCCTCGCCGAGTCGCAGCGCAACTTCGAGAAGGCGTGGCTGAGCACGCTGGAGCGCGGCGTGGCCGCGCAGGTCTTCCGGGCCGACCTCGACATCCGCCTCACCTACCGGTTCGTGCGCGACACCGTGTGGGTCGCCGCGTCCTGGTACCGGCCCGGCGGACAGCACAGCCCGGAGGAGATCGCCCGGCAGTACCTGACGATGGTGCTGGACGGGATCTCCGTACGCGAATAACCCCATGTCCGCGTGTCCCTGAGGGAGTTGTCATGGCCGAGGCCTACATCGTCGAAGCGGTCCGTACGCCCGTCGGGCGGCGCGGGGGAGGCCTGAGCGGTGTCCACCCGGCCGACCTCGGCGCGCATGTCCTGGGCGCCCTGGTCGAGCGGTCCGGCGTGGACCCGGCCGCCGTCGAGGACGTCGTCTTCGGCTGCCTGGACACCGTGGGGCCGCAGGCCGGGGACATCGCCCGCACCTGCTGGCTGGCGGCCGGGCTCCCCGAGGAGGTGCCGGGTGTCACCGTCGACCGGCAGTGCGGGTCCTCCCAGCAGGCCGTGCACTTCGCGGCCCAGGGCGTCCTGTCCGGCACCCAGGACCTGGTCGTCGCGGGCGGCGTCCAGAACATGAGCCTGATACCCATCGCCTTCGCCTCCCGCCGGGCCGCCGAACCCCTCGGCCTCACCGAGGGCCCCTTCGCCGGCAGCGAGGGCTGGCGGGCCCGCTACGGCGACCGGCCCGTCAACCAGTTCCACGGCGCGGAACTGATCGCCGCCAAGTGGGGCATCAGCCGCCAGGACCAGGAGGAGTTCGCCCTCCGCTCCCACCAGCGGGCGATCCGCGCCATCGACGAGGGCCGCTTCACCCGCGAGACGGTCGCGTACGGGCAGGTCACGGTCGACGAGGGCCCGCGCCGGGACACCTCAGTCGAAAAGATGGCGGGCCTGAAGCCGGTCGTCGAGGGCGGCACCATCACCGCCGCCTGCTCCTCCCAGGTCTCCGACGGCGCCGCCGCGATGCTGCTGGCCTCCGAGCGGGCGGTACGGGAACACCGGCTGACCCCGCGTGCCCGCGTCCACCACCTCTCCGTACGCGGCGAGGACCCCATCCGCATGCTCTCGGCGCCCATCCCGGCCACCGCGTACGCCCTGAAGAAGACCGGCATGTCCCTCGCCGACATCGACCTCGTCGAGATCAACGAAGCCTTCGCCCCGGTCGTCCTCGCCTGGCTCAAGGAGACCGGCGCCGACCCCGACAAGGTCAACGTCAACGGCGGCGCGATCGCCCTCGGCCACCCGCTCGGCGCCACCGGTGTGAAGCTGATGACGACACTCCTCCACGAACTGGAGCGCACGGGCGGCCGGTTCGGCCTCCAGACCATGTGCGAGGGCGGCGGTCAGGCGAATGTGACGATCATCGAGCGGCTCTGACGGCTCTCCCACCGCGCCCTGCTCGCAGCATCGCCCTGCTGGGAACCGGTGCTCTAGGTGTTCTGTCTCGGGAGGTTGTGGACGGGTGAGCCAGGTCTCGGCTGAGGGATCTTGAACAGGTGAGGGCCTTCCGGT